>WRCZ01000494.1 GCA_009783685.1 Actinomycetes bacterium | reverse complement strand
GGACGTGGGTCAGGCGGTTGACCAGCGCGGACGCCAGCGGGCGGGCGAGGGCGTTGTCGGTGGCGCGGTTGCCCGCGCCGATGACGATGCTGCCCGCGGGCAGTTCGTAGCTGCCGATGCGGCGGTCCAGGATCAGCGAGTAGAACGCCTTCTGCACGTCCGGGGTCGCCGCGTTCAGCTCGTCCAGGAACAGGCAGTACGGCTCGTCGCGGGCGATCGCCTCGGGCGGGCAGAACACCGAGCGGCCGTCGCGGATCTGCGGCACGCCGATGAGGTCCTCGGGGGCCAGCTGGGTGCCGAGCAGGCTGACGCACTCCAGCCCGAGGGAGTCGGCGAACTCCCTGACCAGCGAGGACTTTCCGATGCCGGGCGCACCCCAGAGGAAGACGGGGCGCACGGTGGCCAGGCCGAGCAGCAGCTCGGGCACCTGGGCCGGGCGCACGGCGACGGCAGCCTGCACGGACCGATCAACTCCTGTGACGGGAAGGGGAAGGGCGGCCCGAAAGGTCCCGACTCGTCGCGGGTGGGCCGCTGTTCATGGTCGCGGCCCGCCCCGGTCCGTCGCATCCGGTTTTGCCTCCCGGCGGGCACGGCCCCCGCCTCCGGCACGGAACCCGCGGCGTTCGCCGCCCGCCGCCACATCCGGGTGCCCGGCGACGACCTCGCTCCCTTTTTCGTGCCCACCGCCGTCGTCCGGCTCACCGTCGCCGACCGCGACGCCCTCGACGTCCTCGACGCGGTCGGCGCCGTCCCCGGCACCGAGGACGTCATCCGGCGCCGGCAGGCCCGGCACCCCTCCAAGGTCGTCCGGGGCCACCACGAACCGCTGGCGCAGGAGGAGCGGCCGCCCCGCCCAGTTCGCGGTCCGGCCGGTGTCTGCCCTAGTGAGCGCCGGAAACGGCACGCATCGAGGCGGGCCGGGGCCCGGCCCGCGGGGCACGTAGGGAGACGGACATGGGCACCATCGTGATCAGTACGAACATCACCCTCGACGGGGTCGTGCAGGACCCGGACGGGCAGGAGGGCACCACCGGGGGCGGGTGGTTCCCCGGGACGGTCGGGGACGACCGGCCGGCGTGGGCGGAGCACGAGACCCACGAGGTGCGGCAGGCAGCGGCGTTGCTGCTGGGACGGCACAGCGACGCGTGGTTCGCGACGCGGTGGCGGGAACGGCTGGGGGAGTGGGCCGACCGGCTGAACGCGCTGCCGAAGTACGTCGTGTCCTCGACGCTCCAGGAGCCGCGCTGGAGCAACGCGACGGTGCTCCGCGGCGATCCGCTGAAGGAGGCCGCGGAGCTGAAGCGGCGGGTCGACGGCGAGATCGTGGTGTACGGCAGCCGCCGGCTGGCCCGCGCCCTGATCGAGCACGACCTGGCCGACGAGCTGCGGCTGACCGTGTTCCCGGTCGTCGCCGGGGGCGGCGGGCGGCTGTTCGACGAGGACGGCCCGGCCGGCACGAAGCGGCTGCGCCTGCTGGAGAGCCGGACCCTCGGCGCGCAACTGCTGTACCAGGCGTACGCGTTCGTCCACTGAGCGCCGAACGCCGGCCGGCGGAACGGGAAGCACAGGAACGCGACGCGGCGGAACGGGAGCCGAACGGGGGAGCGGGTCGGGCGGGAGGTCAGCGGGTCACCGCGGTCTCCTGCTCGACCCGCGACAGCTTCGCCGGGTTGCGGACGATGTACAGGCCGGTGATCAGACCGTGGTCGGTGCGGACCGCGACGACCCCGTCGAGGTCGCCGCCGAGCCGGACGATCAGCGCGGCATGCCCGTTGATCTGCGCGGGCTCGACCGTGCCGAGGCGGCCGATCCTGGGCAGGCCCACCGCGAGCAGCCGCGTCACCTGGTCGTAGCCGACGACCGGTTTCAGCACGGCCTGCTTGACGCCGCCCGCGTCGCCGAGGAACACCACGTCGGGCGAGAGCCGGTCGAACAGGCCCTGCAGGTCGCCGGTCTCGACCGCGTGCCGGAACGCCTCCAGCGCCCCGCGGGCGTCGGCCGCGGAGACGTCGCCGTGCGGGCGGCGCGCGGCGACGTGCGCCCGGGCGCGGTGCGCGATCTGGCGTACCGCGGGCTGGGTCTTGCCGACGGCCTCGGCGATCTCGGCGTACTCCAGGTCGAAGACCTCGCGCAGCACGAACACCGCCCGCTCGGTGGGGCCGAGCGTCTCCAGCACCAGCAGCATCGCCATCGAGACGCTGTCGGCGAGTTCGACGTCCTCGGCGACGTCGGGCGCGGTCAGCAGCGGCTCGGGCAGCCAGGGGCCCACGTAGGTCTCCTTGCGGCGGGCCAGGGTGCGCAGCCGGGTCAGCGCCTGGCGGGTGGTGATCCGCACCAGGTAGGCGCGCCGGTCGCGGACGCCGTCCAGGTCGACGCCCGCCCAGCGCAGCCAGGTCTCCTGGAGCACGTCCTCCGCGTCGGCGGCCGAGCCGAGCATCTCGTAGGCGACGGTGAACAGCAGGTTGCGGTGGGTCACGAACGCCTCGGTCGCGGCGTCCGGCCGGCCGCCGTCGGGCCGCCCGGCCTGGTCCGCGCTGTGCTCGCCTGTCATGCCCGCTCCCGCCCGTCGGTCCTTCCGCTGCCGCGCAACGGTCCTCGCACTCTCCCCTAGGACGACGGCCACGCGCGCCCTGTGACAGGTGCGTCCGGTGGCGCACGTCACATCCGGCGGCCGTCACAGCCTTGGGGCGGGCGGCATCTTGTGTTCGTTCCGCACAGGAGCAGACGAACACCACAAGTGAGGACGAAACCATGGAACCCCGTCTCAACCTGATGGACACCCCCACCGCCGCGAAGGTCGGCAAGCGGTTCTACAGCACGTCGCTCGCGTTGCAGGAGTCGACGACGCTGCCCAAGTCCCTCCAGGAACTGGTGTCGTTGCGGGCCAGCCAGATCAACGGCTGCGGCTGGTGCGTCGACGTCCACACCAAGGAGGCCGCCGAGGTCGGCGAGACCCCGCTGCGGATCAACCTGGTCGCCGCCTGGCGCCACACCACGGTGTTCACCGAGGCCGAGCGGGCCGCGCTCGCCCTCGCCGAGGAGGTCACCGAGCTCAGCGCCGGCAAGGGCGTGTCCGACGCGACCTGGGACGCCGCCCGCGCCCACTTCGACGACGACCAACTCGGCGCGCTCGTCTGCCTGCTCGCGCTGACCAACGCGTCCAACCGGATGGGCGTGGCCGTCAACATGCTGGGCGGCGGCTACGACCGCGGCGCGTTCGCCGGCCTCGACTGACCCGCGCCACCGGCCGGCGGCCCGCCCGTCCGGCACCCTCCGGGCCCAGCCTCCGCGATCGACCCGATGCGGGGGCCGGGCCCGGCGCCGTGGGTCAGGTGCCCGCCCCGGAGCCGGGATCGGCGTCGTCGAGGCGGGCGGTCAGGCCGTCGGCGATCCCGGCCTCGCGGTCGAGGGCGCGGGTGTCGGCCACCGGGCCGAGGTGGGCGAGCTTGTCCGGGTTGCTCAGCGAACGGATGGTCCGCACGCGCCCGTCGACGATGTCCAGGGTCCAGGTGGTGAGGACCCGGCCGTCGCCGTCGCGGAAGATCGCGCCGGGCTCGCCGTTCAACTCGTGGACCTCCAAGGAGCCTTCGAGCTTGCCGAACAGCTCGACCAGGCCGCCGATCACCCGCGCCACGGTCTCCTGGCCCAGGAACTCGCTCGCCACCCGCGGCGCCTTCCCGCCGCTGTCGCCGATCAACGCCACGTCGGCGGACAGGAGTTCGGTCAGCCCGTCGAGGTCCCCGGTGCGGAACGCGGCGAAGAAGCGCCGGGCCAGCTCCGCGCGTTCCCCGCGGTCGGCCTCGAAACGGGTCCGGCCCGCCTCCATGTGGCGGCGGGCCCGCACCGCGAGCTGGCGGCACGCCGGCTCCGAACGGCCCACCGCCGAGGCGATGTCGGGGAAGCCGAACGCGAAGACCTCGCGCAGCACGAACACCGCGCGTTCCAGCGGGCTCAGCCGTTCCAGCAGCAGCAGCGCGGCCAGCGACACCGAGTCGGACAGCTCGGCCGAGCGCTCGGGGTCCTCGTAGGGGTCGGTCAGCAACGGCTCGGGGAACCACGGCCCGACGTACGCCTCGCGCCGCACCCGGGCGGAGCGCAGCACGTCGAGGGAGACCCGCGTCACCACCGTCGACAGATAGGACCTGGCGGAGTCGGGCCGCACCGCGACGGCCGCGTACCGCAGCCACGCCTCCTGCACCGCGTCCTCGGCCTCGCCGACGCTGCCCAGGATCCGGTACGCGATCGAGAACAGCAGCGGCCTGAGCTCCTCGAACTCCTCGGCGCGCGTCACACCGGCCCCCTCGTGCAGGACTCCCGCCGGGAGCGGCGCCGCGATTCCCGGGCCCAACTCCCCTTCAGGCCGCAGCGGTCCACCGGCCGCGCGCCCCTCGCTCATCATAGGCACCACGCGAACCCCACCCGCCTGCGCGGCGGGCGGACACGGCGGGCAGACGCGGGCGCGGCGCGCGGGCGCGGCAGGCGACGCGGGCGCGGGGCCGCAACAGGCGGACGCCGTGGGTGCGGCAGGCGCGCGCGGCAAGCAGACACGAGCGGGGCGCGGCGGGCGACGCAGGCGTCCGGCAGACGCGACCGCGGCGCGGCAGGCGACGCGGGCGCGCCAGGCGAGGTGGGCGTCTGGCAGATGCAGGCACGACGAGCGGGCGAACGCGAGCGCGACAGACAACGCAG
>WRCZ01000493.1 GCA_009783685.1 Actinomycetes bacterium | reverse complement strand
CGTCATGGGCAGGCGCATGTTCGACCTCGGCGAGCAGTCGTGGCCGGAGGAGGCCCCCTTCCACACCCCGGTCTTCGTGGTGACGCACAGCAAGCGCGACCCGTGGGAGCGGCCCGGCGGCACGACGTTCCACTTCGTCGACGAGGGCATCGAGCACGCCCTCGACCTGGCCCGCGACGCCGCCGGCGACCGCGACGTCCGCATCGCCGGTGGCGGTGCGACGATCCTGGAGTACCTGAACGCTGGCCTGGTCGACGAGTTCTCGATCACCCTGGCACCGGTGTTCTTCGGGGCCGGCACCCGCCTGTTCGAGGGCGTGGACGCGTCCAGGATCGCGCTGGAGCCGGTCCGCGCGGACCCGACGCAGCGGGTGACGCACCTGACCTACGCCGTGCGCCGGCGGTAGCCGGCGGGCCGCGGCCGGTCGCAGCGGGTCGCAGCCGGTCCGCGGGCGAGGGATTCCCCCGGCCGCGGGCCGTGGACAATCCGCCTACGGAAAGCGGGAGTTGCGTTCTGGGTCAATCGGTGTGCACGCGGTGCCGATGACCGGTCCGGTGATGCGGCGGAAGACTGGCCGCCCCGTCATCTGGAGCGGTTGGGAGGCGGCACGCGGTGCGGATCGTGTGTGTCGACGGTGGGCGCGAGTGGGATGTGGAGGTGCGGTTCGGCCGGCCGGACGCCACCCTCGCCGACCTGGCGTCGGCCGTGGGGATGCCGGGCCGGGTGCTCGCCGTCGACGGGCGGGTGATGCCACCGGAGACGGTGGTGAACGAGTCCGGCCTCGTGCACGGTGCGCGGGTGTCCGGCTCCGACGGCCGGGTGGGCGGCGGGCACGCGGCGCGCGGGCATGCCGGGGGCCGGCCCGCGGCCGGGGGCCTGCGCAAGCCGGCGGCCGTCCTGCGCGTGGTGGGCGGGCTGGAGGCGGGGCGCGCCGTCCCGCTGGCCGCGGGCCGCACCGTCGTCGGGCGCGGTGTGGAGGCGGACGTCCGCGTCATCGCGTCGGGCGTGTCACGGCTGCACGCCTCCTTCGACGTCCTGCCCGACGGCCGGGTCACCGTCACCGACCTCGACTCGGCGAACGGCACGGACGTGGGCGGCGTCAGGACCCGCGGGGCCGTGCCGGTGCAGGCCGACGATCTGATCTCCCTCGGCGGGGAGTTGCTGTTGCGCGTGCTGCCCGCGGACCGGCTCGGCCCGGCGCAGCGGGTCAACGCCGTGCGCGAGGCCGGGCCGGGCGGGCTGTTGCCGTTCAACCGGCCACCGAGGGGCGGGCGTTCGGCCGGCGGCGCGCCGATCGCCGTTCCCGCGGCCGCGGCGCGCCCGCACAAGGCCCCCTTCAGCGTCGCGGCCCTGCTCGGGCCGCTGGCCATGGCCGGCGCGACGGTCGCGCTGACCGGCGACCCGCGCTACGCGGCGATCGCGGCGCTCACCCCGCTGATGTTCATCGCCAACTTCGTCGAGGACCGGGTGCGCGGCAGGTCAGCGTCCCGCCGCGGAAGCCGCGAACACGCCGCCGCCATGGTCGAGTTCGAGGAGGCCGTGAAGCGCCGGCACGCCGAGGAGGTCCGCGGGCGCCGCACCGCGCACCCCGACCCGGCCGAGGTGCTCCACCGGGCGACGGCCCCGGGGACGGCGCTGTGGGAACGGCGGCCGTCCGCCGAGGACTTCCTCCAGCTGGTGGCCGGCACCGCGGACCTGCCCTGGGATCCGCCGCTGGCGCGGGACTCCGGGGAGCCTGCCCCGGACGCGGCCGCGGTCCTGGCGCGCCGGCCCGTGCTGCCCCAAGTACCGGTCGTGGTGGGCGTGTCGGCCGGTGAGGCGGTCGGGTTCGAGGGCGCCAGGAAGGCATGTCTGGCCGTCGCCCGGTCGCTGCTGTGCCAGGCCGTGGTGGGCAGCGGACCGGCGGACGTCACCGTGGCGGTGTTCACCGACGCCGACCGGCTCGCGGACTGGGACTGGACGAAGTGGCTGCCGCACGGGGCCGACGTGCGGTCCGGGGCGACGCGGCTGGTGGCGGCGGGTCCCGAGCAGGCCGACGCGCTGGCCCGGCATCTGCTGGGCGCGGCACCTCCCCGGGACGCGGGCGCCGCCGGGCCGGTGCTGCTGGTCGTCGTGGACGGCGCCACGTTGCTGGAGGGCCGGCCCAACCGGCTGCGGGACCTGATCGCGAGCACCTCGCTGCGCTGCGGCGCGCTCGTGCTGACCACCCGGCTGCCCGCGCTGTGCACCTCCGTCGTCACCGCCTCGCTCGAAGGCATCGGGCGGGTGCGGGACGTGGCGACGGGCGTCACCGTCGAGCGGGTGCTGCTCGACGGCCTGCCGGCGGCCGAGGCCCGGGAGGCCGCCCGGGCGCTGGCCCGCTTCGAGGACCCCGAACTGCGCGTCGAGGGCGCCGGCCTGCCGGACCGTGTCTCGCTGCTCCCGCTGCTGGATCTGGAACGGGTGGACGGCGCCGCGGTGGCCGGCCACTGGAAGCAGCGGGCGCCGGAGTTGCGGGTACGGGCGGTGCTGGGCGTCACCGAACGGGACCTGTTCACCGTCGACCTGGACGACGACGGCCCGCACGCGCTGATCGCCGGGACCACCGGCTCCGGCAAGAGCGAGCTGCTGCGCACGCTCATCGCGAGCATGGCGGTCGACGCGGACCCCGAGCACCTCACCTTCGCCCTGGTCGACTACAAGGGCGGCGGCGCGCTGGACGAGTGTGCCGCCCTGCCGCACACCGTCGGCCTGGTCACCGATCTCGACGAGCAGCTCAGCGAGCGCGCCCTGCGCTGCCTGGAGGCCGAACTGCACCACCGCGAACGGCTGTTGCGCGAGACGGGCCTGAGCCACGTCCGCGACTACCAGCGATTGCGCGACACCGGGCGAACCGACGTGGAGCCGATGCCCCGGCTGGCCGTCGTCATCGACGAGTTCGCCACGCTGGTCAAGGCGCTGCCGGACTTCGTGGACGCGCTCGTCGGCATCGCGCAGCGCGGACGCAGCCTGGGCGTGCACCTGATCATGGCGACGCAGCGGCCTGCGGGCTCGGTGAACGACGCGATCAAGAACAACGTCAAGCTGCGCATCGCGCTGCGGCTGGAGTCCGTCAGCGACTCCCAGGACGTGATCGACAATCCGGCCGCCGCGGCGATCGGCAGCCGGCAGTGGGGCCGGGCGTTCTACCGGCTCAGCGCCCGCGAGGTCGTCCCGGTGCAGACCGCGCTGTCGACCGGCGTCACTCCGCAGACGGCCGTCACCGCCCCGGCGACCGCGTTCCCGTACCTGCTCGGCCTGCCGGCCCCCGAACCGGGCGCGGACGGGTCCGGCGACCGCACCGACCTGCAACGCCTGGTCGCGGCCGCCGGTGAGGCGGCGGAACTGGCCGGCTTCGCCGAACCGCGCCGGCCGTGGCCGGACCCGCTGCCCGCCGTGGTCCCCGCGTCCGGCCTGCCGCCGGTCGCCGAGCGTGGCCTGCAGACGGACGCTCCGGGCCTTCCCGCGTACGCCCTGGCCGACGACCCGGACCGGCAGCGGCAGTACGCGGTCGGCTGGGATCCCGCCGCGGGCAACGTCCTGGTCTACGGCAGCGGCGGATCGGGCACGTCCACCGCCCTGGCCGCCCTCGCCCTGGCCGTCGCCGGCGCCCAGCCCCCAAACCGCTGCCACCTGTTCGCCCTCGACATGGGCGCCGGCGACCTCGCACCGCTGACCGGGCTGCCGCACACCGGGGCCCACATCGGCCCGGCGGAACGCGAGCGGCAGATCCGGCTCGTGCGGCTGCTGCGCCGGGAGTTGGACGCGCGCAAGGCCCGCGGCGCCGCGGGCCCCGGTCAGGGCGCGCCGCCGCCGGACTGGCTGGTGCTCGTGGACAACCTGGGCGCGCTGCTGTCGGACTTCGACAAGGACATCGCCGGGATGAACGTCATGGACGAGCTCGCCCGCGTCTACGCCGACGGGCCGGCCGTCGGCATCCGGTTCGCCGTCACCGCGGACCGGTCCGGCGCGGTGCCGTCCGCATGGGCGGCGCTGACGCAGCAGAAGCTGCTGATGCGCCTGGCCGACCCCGGCGAGTACGGCTACTTCGACGTGCCGCGCGGCGCGGTTCCCGGCTACGTGCCGGGGCGCGCGCTGGTCGCCGCGACCCGCCAGGTGATTCAGATCGCGCTGCCCGACGGCGACCTCGCCGCGGCGGTGGCCGCCTGCGCCGCCCGCCGGCCCGGCGCCGTCACCAGCGCGCCCCGCGTCGGCCTGCTGCCCACCGAGATCACCCTCGGCGCGCTCGCCGCACCCGCCTCGGTGTCCGCCGAGCCCTGGCACCTCCCGGTCGGCCTGGACGCCGACACCCTCGGGGCGACGGGCCTGCGGCTGTACGAGCACGACCACGCCCTGGTCGCCGGGCCGCAGCGCTCGGGCCGTTCCACCGCCCTGTGCACGATCGCCCGCCAGGCGGCCGGCGCGGCGGACCCGCCGGCCGTCGTCGCGTTCGCCCCGCGCCGCTCGCCGCTGCGCGAGGTGCCCGGGCTGACGGCGCTCGTCACCGAGTACGGCGGCCTCGAAGCGGCCCTGGCCCCGCACCCGGGGCCCACCCTGCTGCTCGTCGACGACGCGGAGGCGGTGGAGGACGACCTGGGGGTCCTGGACCGCTGGCTGTCCGCGCCCGGCCCCGCCCACCATCTCGTCGCCGCGGGCCGCGCCGACGCCCTGCGCCGCACCTACGGCCACTGGACGCAGCGGG
>WRCZ01000492.1 GCA_009783685.1 Actinomycetes bacterium | reverse complement strand
TTCACGTCCTTCGGTCACGACGGTGTCGGCGTCATCCCGTACCTGGCGCTGCTGACCGCGGTGGTGCTCGTCATCGCCGCGTACTACCTGCGCAGTTACCGCAGCGGGCGCGACCTGTACGCGCTGGGCTCCAGCCCGGAGGCCGCCCGGCTGGCCGGTGTGCAGGTCCGCAAGCGGATCCTCGCCGCGTACGTCACCTGCGGCGCGCTGGCGGGACTCGCCGGAGCCCTGTACCTCGCCCGGTTCGGCAACGTCGACTCCGGCACCGGCAGCGGCTACGAACTCACCGTCGTCAGCGCCGTCGTGGTCGGTGGTGTCGCCTTCACCGGCGGCTCGGGAAGCGTGTACGGCGCGGCTCTCGGTGCGCTGCTCCTGACCTCCATCAACAGCGTCCTGCCCTCGATCGGCGTCAGCTCGGTGTGGGTGCAGGCCATCGACGGCATCCTGCTGCTGCTCGCCATCGCCGTCGACCGCGTGGTGGCCCTGCGAGTGGCCTCACTGCTCCGCAAGCGGGCCGCACAGACAAGGAGTGCCCACCATGCCTGAATCCCCCCGCGAGACGGTCACGTCGCAGTCCGGGACGGGCAAGTCCGGGGCAGCCAGGTCCGGGACGGGCAAGCCTCGGTCCGGGACGGGGAAGCCGGCGTCCGGCGCTCCGGCCCCCGCCCGCGCCTGGGCCAGGGACGCGTTCCGCTGGGACACCGTGGTGGGCGCCCTGCTGGTCGTCCTCCTGGTGTGCTCCTTCTCCTTCGTGGACAACTTCGGCAACGCGCTGAACCTGTCCTTCCTGATCGGCAACACCCTGCCGATCGCCATGATCGCGCTCCCGATGACGATGCTCGTCGTCTCCGGTGAGATCGACCTGTCGGTGGGATCCACCGCGGGCCTGGCCGGCGCGGTCATGGGCAGGCTCTGGAACCAGGGCATGTCCATCGAGATGATCATCCCGCTGTGCATCCTGCTCGGGGTGGCGTGCGGTCTGGTCAACGGCCTGCTGGTCACCCGGCTGGGACTGCCCTCGCTGGCCGTCACCATCGGAACCCTGGCCGCCTACCGCGGGATCGCGCAGATCGTGCTGGGGTCCAACTCGGTCACCGACTTCCCGCAGCAGTACCTGACCTTCGCCTCCGACCGCATCGGCGGGACGTTCATCCCGCAGGCCGCGATCCCGTGGGCGATCCTGCTGATCATCGCCGTGGTGGTGCTCCACGCCACCCCGGTCGGACGGTCCCTGTTCGCGGTCGGCGCCTCCCAGGAGGCGGCCCGCTTCGCCGGCATCCGCGTCAAGCGGCTCAAGCTGTCGATGTTCGTCGCCACCGGGACGGTCTCCGCGCTCACCGGCGTCTTCTGGGCCCTGCACTACGCCAGCGCCCGCTACGACAACGCCACCGGGCTCGAACTGTCCGTCATCGCGGCCGTGCTCCTCGGGGGCATCGACTTCGACGGCGGCAAGGGCACCCTCGGCGGCGCGATCGCCGGCGTCTTCCTGCTCGGCGCCCTGCAGAACGTGATGAGCCTGGTCAACGTCTCCGCCCAGTCCCAGACCCTGATCACCGGAATTCTGCTGGTGATCTCGGTACTGGCCCCGCGGGTCGCCCGCCAGGTCGGCCGGGCCCGCGCCCGCCGCAAGGCGGCCGGCGCCCCGCCACCCGCGGCCCTGGCCGCCACCGGCTGAACCCCCTCCAACCCGCCCACACCCTCATGGCAACCCTCCGCACCCCTGTCACCAGGTCCCCTGCCGCGGTGCGGCAGCGAAAGGAAACCGGCATGTCCCTCAGAACCGCCCCCGCCCGTCGTGCCGCGGCCGCGGTCGTCGCCGCCACCGCCCTCGCCCTGACCGTCGCCGCGTGCGGCGGGACCACCAAGAAGTCGACCGACAACGCGGCCAACTCGAGCGGGCCCAAGTCCTCGGCGTCCGCGAACCCCAGCGCGGCCACCAAGAAGGGCCTGACGATCGCCTACCTGCCCAAGCAGGTCAACAACCCGTACTTCACCATCTCCGACAACGGCGGCAAGAAGGCCGTCGAGGCGCTCGGCGAGAAGTACAAGGAGGTCGGCACCAGCAGCGGCACCGACACCGCCGGCCAGGTCTCCTACGTCAACACCCTGACCCAGCAGCAGGTCAACGCGATCGCGGTGTCCGCGCAGGACCCGGGCGCGCTGTGCACGGCCCTCAACCAGGCCCGCAAGAACGGCGTCAAGGTCGTCACGTACGACTCCGACACCAACGCCACCTGCCGTGACCTGTTCATCTCCCAGGCCAGCGCCGAGGACCTCGGCCGCACCGAGGTGCAGCTGATGGCCAAGCAGATCGGCGGCAAGGGCCAGATCGCGATCCTCTCGGCGGCCCAGACGGCCACCAACCAGAACACCTGGATCGGCTTCATGAAGGACGAGCTGAAGAAGCCGGAGTACAAGGACATCCAGCTCGTCAAGGTCGCCTACGGCAACGACGACGCCCAGACGTCGTTCCAGCAGACCCAGGGCCTGCTGCAGCAGTACCCGAACCTGAAGGGGATCATCTCCCCGACCACGGTCGGCATCAAGGCCGCCGCCCAGTACCTCAGCGGCTCCAAGTACAAGGGCAAGGTCCAGCTCACCGGCCTCGGCACGCCCAACGACATGCGCGCCTACGTCAACAACGGCACGGTGCAGGCGTTCGAGCTGTGGGACCCGGCCAAGCTCGGCGCCCTCGCCGGCTACGCCGCCGTCGCCCTGGCCTCCGGCCAGATCACCGGCGCCTCCGGCGAGACCTTCACCGCGGGCGACCTCGGGTCGTTCACCGTCGGCCAGGACAGCACCGTGGTCCTGGGCAAGCCGACCGTGTTCGACAAGAACAACATCGGCCAGTTCAACTTCTGAGCCGCAGCCGCCCGAGCCGGCCGGACCACCCGCCCGAGGTGGTCCGGCCGGCCCGGCCCCCCGCGGCCCAGGCGGCGGGAAGAGCACCAGGGAAGGGAAGTGAGCCCGCCGTGCGGCGCGTCTGCTTCGTGCTGAAGGTCCGCCAGGACCGCATCGAGGAGTACCGGGAGCGGCATCGTGAGGTGTGGCCGTCGATGCGTGCGGCCCTGTCCGAGACCGGCTGGCACAACTACTCCCTGTTCCTGCGGGAGGACGGCCTCCTGATCGGCTACCTGGAGACCGCCGACTTCGAGCGGGCCCGTGCCGCCATGGACGCCACCGAGGTCAACGCGCGCTGGCAGGCGGCGATGGGCGACCTCTTCGAGGAGCTGGACGGGACGGCCCCGGACGCGGCGATGGTGCCGATCCCGGAGGTGTTCCACCTGCCCTGAACGGGGTGAATCGATTCATGGTGGGTGCGGGATCGGCCCGTGCCCTGTGATTGAATTAGGGTTTCAATGGAGCCGGCCGGCAGTGGCCGGAACGGAGCGGTGGAGTCCATGGTTGGCATCAAGGACGTGGCACGGCAGGCCGGTGTGTCGGTCGGGACCGTGTCCAACGTGATCAACCGGCCCGACCTGGTGTCCGAGGAGACCAGGACCCGTGTGCAGTCGGTGATCAGCAAACTGGGCTACATCCGCAGCGAGTCCGCTCGGCAGTTGCGGGCGGGCGCCAGCCGGATCGTCGCCCTGCTCGTCCTGGACATGGGCAACCCCTTCTTCGTCGACGTCGCCAAGGGCGCCGAACGCGCCGCCCGCCAGGCCGGCCTCGGCGTCATGGTCTGCAACAGCGCGCAGAGCACCAGCGAGGAGGTCGAGTACCTCTCGCTCTTCGCCGAGCAGCGGGTGCGGGGAGTGCTGGTCACCCCCGCCGACCCGACCGGCCACAGCCTGGACGGCCTGCGCCGGCAGCGCATCCCCTACGTCCTGGTCGACCGGGTCTCCGCGGACGCCGCCGCCTGCTCGGTCTCCGTCGATGACGTCGCCGGCGGCCGGCTCGCCGCCCACCATCTGATCGCCGCGGGCCACACCTCGCTGGTCTACGTCGGCGGCCCGCGCGACCTCCCCCAGGTCCGGGACCGGCGGGCCGGCGCCCTGGCCGCGCTGGAGGAGGCGGGCCTGCCCGCCGAGGCGCTGACCGAGATCTCCGCCGAGCGCCTGGACGTGTCCGCCGGCCGGGACGCCGGCGCCCGCCTGCTGGGCCTTGCCCCTCGCCCCACCGCCGTCTTCTGTGCCAACGACCTGCTCGCCCTGGGCGTCCTTCAGGCGGTGTTCGCCGCCCGCATCAGCGTCCCCGAGCAGATGGCCATCGTCGGGTACGACGACATCGAGTTCGCCGCGGCCGCCGCTGTCCCCCTCACCTCGGTGCGGCAGCCCGCCGTCGCGATGGGCCGGCTCGCCGCGGAGATGCTCATGGAGGAGACCTCGGGCGACGCCGAGGGCCATGAGCACCGCCAGGTGGTGCTGCAGCCCGAACTCGTGGTCCGCGGCTCCAGCCTCACCCCGCACTGACCGGCCGCCGGGCCGCGGCTCACGGCGCGCCGTGCGACTCCGCGTGGCGGCGGATGGAGTGCAGCATGCGGCGCACCGCGACGGGGTGGGCGCCGGAGCTGATGACCATCTGCCGGTAGAGGAACCCCAGGACGCCGGGGAACTCCGCGTACGAGCGGGCGGCCAGGACCGTCCCCTCCGGCTCGGCGGACATCGCGAACACCAGCACGTAGCGCGCGAAGTGGTGGCGGCCGGCGAGCCGCACGTGCTCCTCGGACACCGACTCGGCGACCGCGAAGCCGGGCACCGTCGCCCCCTGCTGGAGCGGCGT
>WRCZ01000491.1 GCA_009783685.1 Actinomycetes bacterium | reverse complement strand
GTCACCCGCACGTACCGGCCGGATCCGCTGACGTCGAGGGTGTCCACGCCGCCGGTTCCGGAGGAGGTGGACGAGACGGTGGTCCACGTGCTGCCGTCGTTCGACACCTGCACCTGGTACGCCCTGGCGTACGCCGACTCCCAGCCCAGTTGCACGTGCTTGACCGCGGTCACCTGGCCGAGGTCCACCTGGATCCACTGCGGGTCGCTCCAGTCGCTCGCCCAACGGGTGCTCCACGACCCGTCCGTGGCGTTCGACGGCGGGAACGGCGCCCCGGTCCCGGTCTGCTGGTACGACGACGCGCTGGTCGGCCGGCCCTGCGCCACGTTCGTCCCGGCGACCGGCGGGGCCACCACGCGGAACGACCGCGTCTCGATCCCGACGTTGCCGTGCCCGTCGTACGCGTAGACGTAGACCTTCCACACGCCGAGCGTGCGCGGCGCGGTCACCGTGAAGCGGCCGTCCCCGGTCTGGGTGAACTCCACCTGCCGCAGGCCGGTCTGGCCGTCCACGTACTTCGAGGAGTACATCAGGTTGTAGCGCACCAGGTCGCCGTCCGGGTCGCTCGCCGGCGCGGTCACCGTGAACGTGCCCCCGGCCGGCACCGACGAGGTGTCGTCCAGCGTCATCGAGCCGATCACCGGCGGGGTGTTCGCCTGCGGGCTGCCGCCGTAGTCCCTGGCGACCGCGTAGTAGGCGAGCCGGTTCCAGCCCGCCGGGCGCACGTTGAACCACACGCCGCCGAAGTCGTTCTCATTGCCGTAGTGGAAGAGCGTGGCGCCCAGGGCGACGCCGGTGTGGCCGGAGACGCAGTTCCACGCCGACAGGTAGCCGTCGCGCTTCTGCACGTCGGTGGGTTCGGTGGGCACCCCGTTGGCGTCGTCCGGCACCTCCCACTCGCCGGCCTCGCCGGACTCGGTCACGATGTACGGCTTGGTGTACCCGCCGTTGATCCAGTCCTGCCGGACGTTGCATACCGCGCCGTAGGAGTTGACGGCGTACAGGTCGAGCGACGGCGTGTACTGCTGGTAGTACGGCCACGCGCCGGTCCACGCGTCCGTCGACGTCACCGGGTGGTCGGGGTCGATCGCGTGGATCGCCTCCACCACCTGCTCCACGAACTTCGCGTAGGCGATGCGCTCCTGCTCGACCTGGTCGCCCGAGTAGTGGTCCTGGGTGGTGAGGATGACCTCGTTGCCGACGTCCCACATCAGCACGCCCGGATGGTTCTTGTAGGTGGTCACCCAGTTCTTGATGTCGTCGAGCGTGTTCGTCTTGTACGCCGTGTCGTTGACGTAGTCCGCGCCCTGGTTGAGCCAGAAGCCGTTGATCACCTTCAGGCCGTATGCGGCCGCCGCGTCCAGCAGCGGCTTGCTGGTCGCGTCGGTTCCCCAGGTGCGCAGGGTGTTGACGCCCATCGACTTCAGGTCCCGCATGTGCGCGTCGGCCGTCGAGGTGGCCGGCCCCCACGTCATGCCCTTGACCTGGTACGGCTTGCCGTCCACGGTGAGCTGCCAGTTGCCCTGGCCGCCGGTGACGTGGACGCTGCTCGCACCGGTCGGCACCGGCGGGTCGGCGAGCGGCGGCGGCGCGCTGCCGGTGGACTGCGCCACAGTCACGTCGTCCAGGCTCAGCACGCCGCCGGAGGAGGTGTCGTCGGCCGGCGAGGTGCAGCCGCACACGGCGTCGGGGTACGAACCGCCGATCCGCAGGCTGAAGTCCACGTAGAGGCCGTGGTGCACCGCGGCGTCCCAGGTGGCGGTGCCCACCTGCGACTCGCTGACCTGCCACACCTGGCGGCCGTCGAGGTACCAGCGGATCTGCTCGTCGGAGGTGCTGCGGTCCACCACCTCGGCGTACGTGTGGTAGCCGCTCTGGCAGCCGGTGCAGGTGGCCAGGCCGCTGGTCAGGCCGTCGTACTCCGAGCAGTTGCCGCCGGGCGCGGTGCCGCAGTGCAGCGTCGCGGACAGCTGGTCGCGGCCGTTGACGTCCTCCATGATGTCGCTCTCGCCGACCGCCGGCCACGCCCCGGTGTTGCCGCGGTAGGCGGCGCCCATCGCGCGGAACGACGGCCAGTAGCCGAGTGCCCTGGCCGGGTCGGGCTGCTGGAGCGTCGCGGAGATCAGCAGCTGGCCGCCGGCCGGGGCGGTGAAGTCGCTGCGCCGGGTCTCGATCCGGCCGGAGGTCCAACTGCCGCCCGACTTCAGGGCGGTGAGGTCGAGGTGGCCGTTGCCGTCCAGGCCCACGTTGGCGGGGGAGTCGGTCGCGGTCTCCACCTCGCCGGTGCCCCAGTTCGCGGGCCCGCCGGGGTAGGAGGTGCCGGTGTCGGTGATCCAGTTCGCGCTCGACGGCGAGGTGCCGGCGGCGCCGTCGAACGTGTCGCTCCACACCGGCGTCCAGTCGCCGGGAGGCGTGCCGCCCGTGCCGCCGGAGTCGCCCGTGCCGCCGGTGGTCCCGCCGGTGCCGCCGCCCGAACTCCCGCCGTCCGCGCTGCCGTAGACCTGGAACTCCCACAACGAGTAGCCGTAGCCGTTGACCCGGGTGGTGCCGTACATGCGCACGTAGCGGCCGGAGCCGCTGACCGGCAGGGTCTGCGTGCCGCCGGTGCCGGTGGCCGTGGCGGAGACGGTGGTCCAGTGCGCGGCGTCGTCGGACACCTGGATCTGGTACGCCGTGGCGTAGTTCTCCCAGGTGAGCACGACCTTGCTGAGCGTCGCGGAGGCGCCGAGGTCGACCTGGAGCCACTGCGGGTCGCTCCAGGCGCTCGCCCACCGGGTTCCGGGGTCGCCGTCCACCGCGGCGGACGCCGGATAGGCGGCCCCCTCGGTGCTGGACGCCGTGGCCGGCTTCCCCTGCGACAGCAGGGCGTCGGCCGCGTGCGCGGGTGTGGCGGGGACGGCCAGCGCGTACAGCGCCAGGCCCAGGGCGAGTAGGACCGGGATCAGTACCCGGACGGGGAGACGCGCCGACGCTTTCATGCCGATGCTCCTGTGGGGGGTGGGACGAGGGTGGGGTGTGCGGGGGCGGTGCGGGTGTGCCGTGGAGACGGGTGGGCGAGCCGGGTGGGGGTCCGGCTGTGAGAAGGGGGACGAAAGACGAGGAGTGCGTCTCCCGGGGAGGCAGGGAGGGGAGAGGTTGGGAGAGCGCTCTCCTCGTGGCCCTGATGGTTCCTGCTCGATTTCCGGGGTGTCAAGGGATCGGACCGTACCGGGATTGATCGCCGCCCGCTGCGGGGCCTAAGGTCGGGGGCGACGGCCATACCTCCGATGAATCCTGGGAGTCCTTCGGGCTTCCCCCACCCCGCGCGCCTGAGGACGTACCCATGCCCATGCAGCCCTGGTTCCCCGACGCCAAGCTCGGCATCTTCGTGCACTACGGGATCTACGCCGTCGACGGCGTGCCCGAGTCCTGGGCCTTCTACCTCGGGCAGATGCCGCGCGAGGAGTACATGAAGCAGCTCGGCGGCTTCACCGCGTCCGCGTACGACCCGCGGTCCTGGGCCCGGCTGTTCGCGCGGGCCGGCGCGCGGTACGCGGTCCTGACCGCCCGGCACCACGACGGCGTGGCGCTGTGGGACACCGCCGCCCCGGGCGGCCTGTCGGTCGTCCGCGACACCCCGGCCGGCCGCGACCTGCTGGCCGGCTACGCCGACGCCCTGCGCGAGGAGGGCCTGAAGGTCGGCTTCTACTACTCGCACTCCGACTGGTCGCACCCCGACTACGCGAGCGTCCGCCACCCCGAGCCGGACCCCGGCCAGGCGCCGGTCAACGACAACCGGCTCAGCAGTGCGGCGCCGGGCGCCGAGGACCCCGCCGCCTGGCGCCGCTACCTCGCCTACCGCAACGCCCAGGTGCGCGAGCTGACCACCCGCCACCGCCCCGACCTGCTGTGGTTCGACGGCGAGTGGGAGCGCTCGGAGGAGCAGTGGGGGATCGACGAGCTCGCCGACGAGATCCTCGCGGCCGCGCCGGACGCGGTGCTCAACGCCCGGATGCTCAGCCGCGGCGACTACGCCACGCCCGAGCAGGGCGTGCCGATGCAACCGCCGTCCGGCCCTTGGGAGTTGTGCCTGACCGTCAACGACTCCTGGGGCTACCAGGCGCAGGACGACCGCCACAAGTCGGTGGGCCAGCTGGTGCGCTACTTCACCGAGACGATCGGTGCGGGCGGCAACCTGCTGCTCGACGTCGGCCCCCGCGAGGACGGCACGATCACGCCCGAGCAGACCGAGCGCCTCGAAGGGCTCGGCGACTGGATCCGGCGGCACTCCGAGGCGGTGTACGGCACGGTCGCCGGCCTGCCCGCCGGCCACCACTACGGCCCCAGCACCCTGTCGGCCGACCGGCGCACCCTGTATCTGACCTGCTTCGACGCGCCGCGCGAGACCGTGTCGGTGCGGGGGCTGCGCAATGCGGTGCGGAGGGTGACGGTGCTGGGCACGGGGGCGGAGCTCGGCCACCACGTCACGGGCGGGCTGCACGAGGTGCCCGGCGTGCTGTGGATCGACGCGCCGGGTGGGGGTGACGTGGATCCGCATGCGACGGTGATTGCGGTCGAGCTCGAGGGGGAGCTCGATCTTTATCGGGGTACCGGCCGCGACTGACCCCACTCCTCCGATCTCTTTCCGCGCCCGTTGCGGGGTCCGGGGTGCGCCTCGCTGCGCGTTGCCGTCTGCTGGTCTCGTCGTGGCTGGTCGCGCAGTTCCTCGCGCCCCTGGCGGTGCACCTTGGGTGGGTGGGGTCGGGGCCGCCACGGGAGTATCTC
>WRCZ01000490.1 GCA_009783685.1 Actinomycetes bacterium | reverse complement strand
TAGCGGAGGAACCTCCGGATATTCATCGTACCCGGCCGCGTCCCCGCCGCGCACGCCCTGGCCGCGCCAGGTGCCAGGGCCTGGGAGGAACGGAACGACATGTCTGACAGCACACGCGTCACCCCTGCGCGCCCGGACCGGCGGCGGCGGGCCCAGCTGGAAGACGCCGGAGCAGGGCGCGGCGACCTCCGTGCTCGTCGCGACGTCGCCGCTCCTGGAGGGCGTGGGCGGCCGCTACTTCGAGGACTGCGCGGAGGCCGCCCCGCACGAGGAGGGCGGTCCGCGCCGCGGCTACGCCGCGTACGCGGTCGACCCGGAGGCGGCGGCCCGGCTGTGGCAGGTCTCCGAGGACCTGCTGGACGGCTGAATGGGAGCGGGCCGGTGACCTGGTGACCGCTGCCGGCCCCGCGCGCCCCGCGGCCCCGAACCCACGCGACGGGACGGCCGGCGGCCCTGCGCCGCCGGCCGTCCCGTCGCGTGTCGCGGGAGCGCTCCCGCGGAAGCGCGTTACTTGCCCTGACCGCCGCCGGCGGGCCGGCCGCGGTCAGGGTCGGTGGTGCAGCCGCCCTTGCGGCAGTTCACATCGGGGCAGGACATGTCGATCACCTCTTCTGAGCCGGATGTCGTTCGGGATGACGTGCGGTCGCGGAGCCTTCCGGGCGGGCGGACCCGGTGGACCCGGCGGGAGGTCCGGGCCGTGCGGGCTCCGCGGTGTCACGGAGGTGGGGCAGGTCGGCGGGGACGCAGTCCAGCAGGAGCTTGTCGACACGCCGGCCCTGCCACAGGCCGGCGCTGCGCAGCCGGCCCGCGGTGCGGAAGCCGGCCTTGAGATAGGCGGTCACCGCCGCGGTGTGCGGCGCGAGGACCTCGAGCCACACCGAGTTGAGCGACGCGATGGTGAAGGCCCAGTCGAGGGTGAGTGCGGTTGCTTCGGTCGCATAGCCCCGGCCGCGCTGCTCCGGTGCGATGACGACGGTGAACTCGGCGCTGTTCACGGCCTGGTCGACACTCAGCGACGTGGTCCCCACCGGGACCGCGCCGTCCACGGTGACGACTTCGAAGAGCTGGTAGTGGGCGGAGGTGTGACTGCTGCGGAAGCGTGCCCGGAACACGTCCCAGGACACCGGCCAGCGGGCCCCGAAGCCGACGACGGTCGCCGGATCGGTCTCCCACCGGTGGTAGTCCTGCATCATCTCTTCCCTCGCAAGCGCCAGTGCCAACCGCTCTCCGGCACGCAGCGGGAGGGGCGCGGTGGGGCGCGGGTCGGTCATCACACTCGGTCTCTCCTCCGTGTGCCCGGACGGGCGCGGTGCAGCCGTCCACAAAGCGTCGATCCCCGGTGGTCCGCGGGGCACGGGAACGGCGGTTTCTGCCCGGTGCCGCCAGGCGTGTGCTTAGCGGGCGCGCGGGTCGGGCCGTGCCGCCCTCGGCACCACCAGCCTCGTGAACACGCTGACACCCCACGGGCCACGACGACTTGAGAGGCGCCGGAGCGGAGGGGGCCGGGAACGGGACGCCCGGCCGGTGGCCGGATCCGCGCGGACCGCCGCCTGCCCCGGTCGCTGCCCCCACCGGCCCCACCCGGGCGAGCAGTTCGACCCGATCACCAACTGACGGGGTAGGGCTCCCGCCAACCGGGGAAGGCAACAGGCACGCGTTGTCGACGGCGGGAGGTCGCGGTGAAGGTGGGCCTGCTGACCCGGGAGTACCCGCCGGACGTCTACGGCGGGGCCGGGGTCCATGTGGAGTTCCTCGCCCGCTGCTTGCGCGAGCTGGTCGACCTGGAGGTGCACTGCTGGGGCGAGGGCGCGGACGACGGGGTGATCCGCCACCGCGCCCCGGCCACGCTCGACGGCGCCAACGACGCGCTGCGCACTTTCGCCGTCGACCTGGCGATGGCCGCCGCCGTCCAGGGCCGGGACCTGGTGCACTCCCACACCTGGTACGCCAACCTCGCCGGCCACGTCGGGAAGATGCTGCACGGCATGCCGCACGTGCTCACGGCGCACTCGCTGGAGCCGCTGCGCCCCTGGAAGGCCGAGCAGCTCGGCGGCGGCTACGCGCTGTCCTCCTGGGCCGAGCGCACCGCGATGGAGTCCGCGGACGCCGTGGTCGCGGTCTCCGACGGCATGCGCCGCGACATCCTCGGCTGCTACCCGGCGCTCGACCCCGACCGGGTGCACGTCATCCGCAACGGCATCGACACCGCGGCCTACCGGCCGGACCCGCGCACCGACGCCCTCGCCCGCATCGGCGTGGATCCGGAACGCCCCTACGTGCTGTTCGTCGGCCGCATCACGCGCCAGAAGGGCGTGCCGCACCTGCTGCGCGCGGCCCGCGGGATCGACCCGTCGATCCAGCTCGTGCTGTGCGCCGGCGCGCCCGACACCCCGGCGCTGGACCGGGAGTTCCGCGGCCTGTTCGACGAGCTGAACGCGGTGCGCCAGGGCGTGCACTGGATCCCGGCGATGCTGCCCCGCCCGGTGGTGGTCCAACTCCTCACGCACGCGGCGGTGTTCGTCTGCCCCTCGGTGTACGAGCCGCTCGGCATCGTCAACCTGGAGGCGATGGCCTGCGGCACCGCCGTGGTGGCCTCGGCCGTCGGCGGCATCCCCGAGGTCGTGGACGACGGCGTGACCGGGCTGCTGGTGCCGTACGACGAGCAGCGGCCGGAGGAGTTCGAGAGCGGGCTCGCGGCGGCGATCGACCGGCTGGCCGGCGACCCGGACGGCGCCACGCGGATGGGTGCGGCGGGACGCGAACGGGCCGTGCGGGACTTCGGCTGGGACACCGTCGCGCGCCGCACCGCCGACCTGTACTCCGCGGTCCTCGATGGCAGCTGAGGGCGGCGGCGCCGTACGGAAGCGGCCGTACGGCGGGATCGGACGGACACGATGGAGGGGGCCCTGATGCGCGGTGGACCTTCGGTACTGGGCATAGTGCTGGCCGGGGGCGCGGGAAAGCGGCTGATGCCGCTCACCGCCGACCGGGCCAAACCGGCGGTGACCTTCGGCGGCACCTACCGCCTGGTGGACTTCGTGCTGTCCAACCTGGTCAACGGCGACGTGATGAAGGTGTGCGTGCTCACCCAGTACAAGTCGCACTCCCTCGACCGGCACATCACCACCACCTGGCGGATGTCCAGCCTGCTCGGCAACTACGTGACGCCGGTGCCGGCCCAGCAGCGGCTCGGCCCGCGCTGGTACCTCGGCAGCGCGGACGCGATCCTGCAGTCGCTCAACCTCGTGCACGACGAACAGCCGGACTACATCGCGGTGTTCGGCGCCGACCACGTCTACCGGATGGACCCGCGGCAGATGCTGGCCCAGCACATCGAGCACGGCGCGGGGGTCACCGTCGCCGGCATCAAGGTGCCCAGGGCCGACGCGTCCTCGTTCGGGATCATCACGCCGGCCGGCGACGGCCTGCGGGTCGAGCGGTTCCTGGAGAAGCCCTCCGACCCGCCGGGCCTGCCCGACGACCCGCACCGGGTGTTCGCCTCGATGGGGAACTACCTGTTCAGCACCAAGACGCTGCTGGACGCGCTGCACGAGGACGCCGAGGACAGCCAGTCGCTGCACGACATGGGCGGCAGCATCCTGCCGCGGCTCACCGACAGGGGCGTCGCCCAGGTCTACGACTTCGACTCCAACCACGTGCCCGGCGAGACGGCCCGCGACCACGGCTACTGGCGGGACGTCGGCACCCTGGAGGCCTACTACGAGGCGCACATGGACCTGGTCTCCGACCAGCCGG
This sequence comes from Actinomycetes bacterium, assembly GCA_009783685.1. GTDB lineage: Bacteria > Actinomycetota > Actinomycetes > Streptomycetales > Streptomycetaceae > Actinacidiphila. Next base: position 1,009 of record WRCZ01000490.1, on the reverse strand, counting down.
CGTTCAACCTGGACAACCGCCGCTGGCCGATCTACACCCACCCCGGCCAGTTGCCGCCCGCCAAGATCGCCGCGGGCGGGATCGTCGGCGAGTCGGTGGTCAGCCCGGGGTGCGTGGTCCGCGGCCAGGTCACCAGGTCGGTGCTCTCGCCGGGCGTGGTGGTGGACTCCGGGGCCGTCGTGCAGGGCTCGGTGCTGCACGACAACGTTCGCGTGGGACGCGGCGCGATCGTGCGCGGCGCGGTGCTCGACAAGAACGTGGACGTGCCGCCCGGCGCCACGATCGGCGTCAGCCCCGAGCGGGACCGCGAGCTGTACACCGTCTCGCCCGGCGGGGTGATCGCGCTGGGCAAGGGCCAGCGGGTGGAGTGACGGCCGCCGCCCTCCTCCCGGAGGGCGCCCGGCGCGCCCGGCGCGCCCGCCCCGGCACGGCACGGCGGCCGCCCCCGCTCGCGGGGACGGCCGCCGCCGGCCGATGGCCGGGCGGGGCGAACTAGCTGCCGTAGACCTCCAGTTCGTAGATCCGGGCGGCGGGGTCGGTGTTCTGCGTCGGGGTGATCACGCTCAGCCGCACGTAACGCCCCGCGGAGCTCACCGCGTTGGTGGTGGAGTCGGCGGTGTTGCCGCGGACCTGGGCGACCGTGGTCCACGTCGAGCCGTCGGGGGAGACCGCCAGGTCGAAGTCCTTGGTGTCCCAGTTCGGATCCTCACCGCCGGCGCCCGCGTGCCGCACGACGACCGAGGACAGGGCGTGCGACGCCCCGAGGTCGACCGTCAGCGTCTTGGTACCGGACACCTTGGAGCACCACTTGTCGCTGTTCCCACCGGTGTAGCTGCCGTTGATCGCCTTGTCCGGGGTCTCGGTCGCGGAGCACGCGTCGGAGCCGGTGGCGGTGCCGCCGAGCGCGAGGTCGCTCTGGCCGCCGCCGTAGACCTCCAGTTCGTAGATCCGGGTCGCGGTGTCCGAGGTCTGCGTCGGGGTGGAGACGGTCAGCCGCACGTAGCGTGCC
>WRCZ01000489.1 GCA_009783685.1 Actinomycetes bacterium | reverse complement strand
TCCAAGGGCGAGGGCGGCATGATCGTCGTGACCCAGGTGGTGACCACCGCCCAGGGCTCGGTGACCGTCAAGGGGACGGCGTCCCTCGCGCCGGCCCGCGCCGCGATGAACACCCTCACCGACGTCCTGCTGCCCGGCGTCCCCGCGCTGCTCGCGCTGGTCGCCCTGTTCACCTGGCTGGCGGTGGGCCGGGCGCTGCGGCCGGTGTCCGCGATCCGGGCCAAGGTCGCCGAGATCACCGCGCACGGCCTGCACGAGCGGGTCCCCGAACCCGCCACCCGCGACGAGGTCGCCGCCCTGGCCCGCACCGTCAACGCCACGCTGGACCGGCTGCGCACCGCGGTCGACGCGCACCGCCAGTTCGTCGCCGACGCCGCCCACGAACTGCGCAGCCCGATGGCGATCCTGCGCACCCGCCTGGAACTGGCGGGACCCGAGCAGAAGGCGCTGGCAGGCGAGGCGCTGGACGACGTGGCCCGGCTGCAGTCGCTCACCTCCGACCTGCTGCTGCTCGCCCGGCTCGACGCCCGGGAACCGCTGCGCGCACGCGAGGTGGACCTGGCCCAGATGGTGGCGGAGGAGGCGGCCCGCCCGCGGCCCCGGCTGGACGTGCGGGTCACGCTCGACGTCTCCCCGGACCTGCCCGTGCACGGATCGCCCGAGCACCTGCGGCGCTTGGTGGCCAACCTGGTGGACAACGCCGTCCGGCACGCGGCGGGCACCGTCACCGTCGCCCTGTCCACCGCCGGCGGGCGGGCCGTGCTGGACGTCGCCGACGACGGCCCCGGCATCCCCGCCGAGCACCACGGCACCGTCTTCGACCGGTTCGCGCGCCTCGACCACGCCCGCCCGCGCGACACCGGCGGCTCCGGGCTCGGACTGCCCATCGCCCGGGACATCGCCGCCGCCCACCACGGCACCCTCGCCGTCGTCCCGCACACCGGCGGCGCCCTCCTGCGGGCCGAACTCCCGCTCCTGGCAGGCCCGGTGGACAAGCGGGCGCCGGCGGCGCGCCCTACCCGGCCGCCGCGTCCGCCGCGACGGCCGTCCGCTCCCGCGCCGCGTCCTGGCCCGGAGTGCGCAGCATCCCCGCCGCCGCGGCGGCCAGCACGCAGCACCCCAGCGGGACCAGGAACGCCGCGTTGAGCGGGATGATCCGGGTGAGCCCGCCGATCGCCGCCGGGCCGGCCAGCATGCCGAGGTAGCCGAGCCCGGCCACCTTGGAGACGTTGGCGCCCGCCGCCTCGCGGTCCGCGTGGCCGGCGACGCTGAACAGCTGCGGCACGCAGCCGGACAGGCCGATGCCGAAGACCGTCCAGCCGACGAGCGCGAGCGGGATCCAGGGCGAGCAGATGACCGCGGTGATGCCCGCCGCCGCCGTGCCCGCGCCCCACCGCACCACCCAGACCGGCCCGAACCGCCCGGCCACCCGGTCGGTCAGCAGCCGCCCGATCGTCATGGCGGTGGCGAACGCGCCGTAGGCGAACGCCGCGGTGGCGGCCGGCGCGTGCAGCACGTCACGGGTGGCGAGCACGCTCCAGTCGTTCGCCACGCCCTCACTGAGCATGACCATCAGGGCGAGCGCGGCCAGCGCCCAGATGCGGCCGGGCGTACGGCGCCGCGCCCGCTCCGGCGTGGCATCGGGCTGCCCGGTCCTCGCCGGCTCGGCGTCCTGGGCGTCCGCCGGCGGCGCCGTCTCGCGGGGGAGCAGCGCGGGGGCCACCAGCAGCGCGGCGGCCAGGCACGCCGCCGCCGTGCCGCCCAGGGTGGCCGGGGCGCTCCAGCCCCAGCTCAGCGTCCGGGCGCCGACCAGCGACGCGGCGACACCGCCGAGCGAGAACACGGCGTGGAACGCCGACATCACCGGCCGGCCGTAGCCGCGTTCCACCTGCACCGCGTGGGCGTTCATGCTCACGTCCAGGCAGCCGTTGCCCACCCCGAGGACCAGCAGCGCGCCGCCCAGCAGCCACCCGCTGGTCGCCAGCCCCGGAAGGCAGAGCGCCGCCGCGCACATCGCGGCACTGACCGGCACCACCGTGCGCGCGCCGAACCGGTCGGTGAGCGGGCCCACCAGCTGCATGCCGGCGAACGCCCCCGCCCCCAGCAGGAGCAGCAGCGAGCCGAGCACGGCGTGGCTGATGCCCGCCCGCTGCTCGACGGCCGGGATATGGACGATCCACATGCCGAGGACGAAGCCGTTCAGGGCGAAGTACGCGAAGGTGGCCGCCCGCGCGGCACGGAGAGCTCGCTGCATGGCCGCGAACATAACAAACATTTGATGTGTTCGTGAGGGCAGATATCGAACATGTCAAATGATCGTGGTGTTCAATGGGGGCCATGGCAAGCACCGAGCGACACCGGCAGATCGTCGAGGCCGTGCGGACGGAGGGCCGGCTCGGCGTCGGCGAACTGGCCGCGCTGACCGGAGCCTCCGAGATGACCGTCCGCCGCGACCTGGAGATCCTGGCCGGCCAGGGCGTCCTGGAGCGCTACCGGGGCGGGGCCCGCAGCCTGCTGCTGCGCGGCGAGGAACCGCCGTTCGCGCTGCGCGCGACCGAGGGCCGTGCGGCCAAGCAGCGGATCGCCGCGGAGGTCGCCTCCCTCGTCGCCGACGGCGAGACCGTCGTCCTGGACAGCGGCACCACCTGCCTGGAGGTCGCCCGCGTCCTGGAGCAGCGGCGGCTGACCGTGATGCCGCTGTCCCTGCACGCGGTCAACGCCCTCACCGGCGCGCCGCGGCTGCGGCTGATCGTCCCCGGCGGTGAACCGCGCCCCGGCGAACTCGCGCTGACCGGGCCGCTCACCGAGTCGGCGCTGGCCGCACTCCGCTTCGACACCGCCGTGCTCGGCTGCTGCGGGCTGACCGCCGCCGACGGCCTCACCGCCTACGACCTCGCCGAGGCGGCGGTGAAGCAGGCCGCCATCGCCTCCGCGCGCCGGGTGATCGCGGTGGCCGACGCGGCCAAGTTCTCCCGTACGGCGCTCGCCTACGTCGCGCCCGCCGCCGCCCTGCACGCCGTCGTCACCGACGACCGGGCCCCGCAGGAGGAACTGGACGCGCTGGCCGCGGCCGGCGTGGACGTCCGCACGGTGCCGTCCGCTCCCGCCGGGTGACCGGGGCGCCGCGACCGGCCGGCAGCGGTCGGATGCGCCACGGCGGAGCGCCCGGTGAGGCCGCGCGGCGGACGGTGAGGATCCCCGCGGGCGCGCGGGCTCAGCCCCCGTCCGTGCGCGCCCGCGTCACCGGCGCGACGGATCGCTCGCAGGCTCGGACCCCAGCGCCCCGGCGTGCAGGGCGGGATCGGCGGCGGGCAGTGCGGGCAGCAGGGTGCGCGGGGTCGGCACCGCCGCCATGAGCTGGCGCTCGTCGAGCCGCAGGGCCGTCCGCAGGTCCGCGCCGTCCAGCCCGGCGCCGTCGAGCAGCGCGCCGTGCAGGTCCGCGCCGTCCAGCAGGGCGCCGTCCAGCCGGGCGCCGCGCAGGTCGGCCCCGGACAGGTTCGCCCCGTACAGGTCGGCGCCGCGCAGATCGGCCCGGCTCAGCAGGGCCCGGGTCAGGTCGGCGCCGGACAGGTCCGCGTCGCGCAGCACCGTGCCCACGAGCCGCGCTCCGACCAGATCGGCACTGCCCAGATGCGCCGACTCCAGGTCGGCGCCGCTCAGGTCGCACCCGGTCAGATCGGCCCCTTCCAGGTCCACGCCGGCCAGGGCCCGCGCCGGGACCGGAAGGGCAGTGCTGGCGGGAGCGGCCGCAACGGCCAGGGCGCGGTGTTCGTCGTGCACGGTGAGGGCTCCTGTAGGTCCGGCGACGATGTGACAACGTTGTCAAAGTTGGTCCATTTTGGGCCGTGAATCCCGGACCGTCAAGGGGAATGGCCGATCCTGGGGTCTGCGATTTCCGGACAACCCGGGCCTGGCGCCGGCGCCCCGGTGATCCCGGGGCGCCGGGCGGGCCTTGATCGGGCGTCAGGTGCCCGCGACCAGGAAGTCCTCGCCGCTCGACGGCCGCAGGCCGTCCGCGCGGCCGGTGAACCAGCGCTCGGCGAGCTCCCGGCCCGCCACGTGCCGGACGTCGGCGAAACCGGCCTCGCGAGCCAGCGCCAGCATCTCCGCGGGGGCGTAGAAGCTGACGAACGGCGTTCCGGACGCCTGCGCGCCGTCCTTGCTCCGCCGCAGGCCAGGCCGGTCGGTGTCGTCCAGCAGCTCGGCCGGCAGCAGGAACGTCATGGCGAGCGTCGAGCCGGGCGCCAGGCCGGCCGCCCGGCGCAGGGTCGCCGCGGTGGCGGCCCTGCTGAGGTACATGCTGACCCCGGTGGACACCAGGACCGCGGGTTGGCCGGAATCGAACCCGGCGGCGGCCAGCCGTGCCCACCAGTCCTCGCTCGCCTCGAAGTCGACCGGCACCAGGTGCAGCCCGTCGGGGACGCCGTAGCCGAGATCGTGCAGCCGCCGGCGCTTCCAGGCCTGCGGGCCGGGCCGGTCGACCTCGAAGACCTGGAGCCGGCCGGCGACTTCCGGCCGGCGCTGCACGAAGGTGTCCAGGCCGGCGCCCAGGATCACGTACTGGGTCACGCCCCGCGCGGCCTGCTCGGCGACCAGGTCCTCGACGAACCGGGCCCGCGCCACCGTGGCCGCGCGGAAACCCCGGGTGGCCCGCGGGTCCATGTCGGGCCGGTCCCGCCAGCCGTCCCCGGGGTCGGCCAGGCGCAACCCGACCCCGTCTGCGAGCACGTGCGGCGGCGGGTCGGCTTCGAGGTGCATCGCCCGCCAGAGCGCGGTGCGC
>WRCZ01000488.1 GCA_009783685.1 Actinomycetes bacterium | reverse complement strand
GCCCCCGCGCACCTGGTCGAGGTGGACGGCGAGCCCGCCACCGCCGCCCAGTTGCCCACCGTGCTCAGCGGCTACGGCCACTTCACCGCGATGCAGGTCAGGGACGGGCGGGTGCGCGGGCTGCGGTTCCACCTGGCGCGGCTGGACGGTGCCACCAGGGAACTGTTCGGCACCGGGCTGGACGGCGAGCGGGTACGGGCCCTGGTCGGCCACGCGCTGTCCTCATCGGGTCGCGGTGACGCCTCCGTCCGCGTCCACGCCTACCAGCCGCAGGACACTCCTGGCGCGCCCGTGACACTGGTGGTCACCGTCCGGCCGCCCGGGCAGATGGCGGCCGGCCCGCTGCGGGTGAAGTCCGTGGCGTACCAGCGCCCGGCCGCCCACCTGAAGCATCTCGGGGGCTTCGGCCAGAGCTACCACCTGCGGCGGGTGGCGGCCGACGGGTTCGACGAGGCGCTGCTGACCGGCCCCGGCGGGGAGATCGCCGAAGGCGCGGTCACCAACATCGGCTTCGTGACCGGCGGCACGGTGGTGTGGCCGACCGCCCCGCACCTGCGCGGCGTCACCCTCCAGGTGCTGGAGGAACTCCTCGACGCCGCCGGGATCCCGCAGGTCCGGCGGCCGCTGCGACTGGCCGACGTCCCGGGCCACGACGGCGCGTTCCTCGCCAACTCCCGCGGCACGGCGTCGATCTCGCTCATCGATGACACGCCGCTGCCCACGGACGCGGAACTCCTCGCCAGGATCGGCGAGTTGTACGAGTCCGCGCCGTGGGACGCGATCTGACGGCTGGCGCGGCGCCGGTCCGCGGTCAGCGGCCCCGGGCGACGGCCAGGTCGGCGACCACCGGACGGTGGTCGGACGCCTCGGTCACCGGGACCTGCGCGCGCCGCACCCCGATGCCGGGGGAGACCAGCACGTAGTCGATGCGCTGGGCGGGGGTGCCCGCAGGGTAGGTCAGACCGGGGTCGCCCGGGTTGGCGACCGCCCAGGAGTCGGTCAACCGGCCGAGCAGCGGCGCGAGTTCGGGCGCGTTCGGCGTGGCGTTCATGTCGCCCATCAGGATCTGCTGCTCGCCGTGGTCCTCGTCGAGGATCCGCAGGGTGTCGGCCACCTGCAACCGGCGCACCGACGGGTCGCCGCGGTAGTCCAGGTGCGTGCCGTAGACGTGCACGCGGGCGCCGCCGATCTCGGTGACGATCTCCGGGAAGCCGGGCGCGGGCGCCGGCACCGGGTCGGACACCTGGGTGGACAGCCGGGTCAGCTGGTGGTTGACGGCGGACAGGATCGGGTGCCGGGACAGCAGCGCGATGCCGAACTCCTCGCGGGGCGCGCCCTCCGACGGCGGGTCCAGGCTGTAGATCGGCGCGAAGAACACCCGCATACCGGTGGCGTCGGCGATCTCCCGCGCCTCGTCCTGCCAGTCGCTGCGCGCACCCCAGTGCACGTCGACCTCCTCCAGGGCGACGACGTCCGGGTGCTGGTCGTTGATCGCGGCGGCCGTCCTGGCGACGTCGAAGACGCCGTCCTCACCCGACCCCGCGCGGATGTTGAACGTCATCGCGCGCACCGCCACCGGCGGCGGGGCCGCGGGCCGGGCGGCCTGGGCGGCGGCGGGCACGGTCGCGGCGGCGCAGAGCAGGGCGGCGGAGCAGAGCAGGACCGCGGACCGCCGGCGGCGGTTTCCGGCATGCATGAGCAACCTCCTGGCATCGGGACGCAGCGGCGCAGCCGCACCGGCCGGGCCGCCGTAACAGGCGATCACGCTAGCGGCCCGCGCCCGCTCAGGGAACCTTCTGCCGCAAGGAACTGACGAGGTGAAACTTTTCACCAATGGCGCCGGGCGTGATCGTGAACCCCAGGTCAGAGACGGGTGCCGGTGGGCTCCCCGCCGCGCCTTTCCGGGGCGGCCTTTCCGGGACCCGGCGTCCCGCTCCTGCTGGGGGCGCCGTGGTGGAGGCCCGTCGCGTCGGCGCGCCGTCCCGGGGGACGTCCGCCGACCACCGTCACGGCCTCGGCCCCCGCCCGGCACCCCGCGGCGAGCGCCCCCGGCAGGTCCGCGCCGGCCAGCCGTGCCGCCAGCAGCCCGCCGGTGAACGCGTCGCCCGCGCCGGTGGTGTCCACCGCCGCGGCGTCGGGCGCGGCGACCCGGGCGGTGACGGTCCCGCGCTCGGCGGCCAGCGCGCCCGCGGCACCCAGCGTCACCACGACGGTGCCGCCGAGGCGTGAGCTCAACGCGGCCGCCGCGTCCCGCGGTTCGTCACGGCCGGACAGCAAGGCGGCCTCCGCGGCGTTCGGCAGCAGCAGGTCCGTCCCGCGCACCGCGTCCAGGAACGCCTCGATCCCGAGCCGGCGCAGGAAGCCCGCGGACGCCGGGTCGACACTCACCGGAACCCCGCGGGCCAGCGCCGCCTCACGTACCGCGGCCGCCAACTCCCGCCCGGGCGCCGAGAAGAAGAGATACCCCGACAGGTGGACGTGACCGATGCGGGCCCGGCCCTCGGGCGGCCGCGCCGGGCCGCGCAGTGGCGCGAGGGCCGGCGGGCCCGCACGCAACGGGCCGTCGTGCGCCCGGTCGTCGTCCACCCGGCTGCCGTCCCACGCGCCGTGGTCCGCTCGGCTGCCGTCCCACGGGCCGTCGAGCAGCGCGTCGTCCCAGTCCTCCGGGCCGAGCCGGAACGCCGCCCCGGAGTCCGTGACCAGCGTCCGCTCGGCCGCCGCGTCCACCAGGGCCACCACCACCGCGGTCGGCAGCTCCGGGTCCACCCGCAGCGCCGGCTCGACGCCCGCGGCCAGCAGCGCGGCGCGGTGCCAGTCCGCGGAGTCCGCCCCCACCCGGCCCAGCAGGCGCACCCGGGCACCGCAACGCGCTGCCCAGCAGGCCACGTTGGCCCCCGCACCGCCCGGCGTGACCGCGATCCGGGCCGCGGTGTCGGTGTGCGGCGCGAGCGGCTCGCCGTGCCGCGCCACCACGTCGGTGACCACGTCCCCGACCACCAGCAGGCCGGGCGCCGCGCCGTTCACGCCGCGCGGCGCGACCACTGCACGGCGATCGCAGCCGCCAGCGCCACGTTGCCCCGCACCGCCGCCAGGTTGGCCTCCAGCGAGGCGCCCGCGGTGTGCTCGGTCAGGTACGCCAGCAGGAACGGGGTCACGGCCTGGCCGGTGATCCCCTCCCGCTCGGCGGCCGCCAGCGCCTCGGCGAGCACCCGGTCGTGCAGTTCCGGGTCCAACTGCCGCTCGCGCGGCACCGGGTTGGCGACCACCAGCGCCGACTCCAGCCCGCCCAGGGCGTCCTGGGCGGCCATCGCCGCGGCGACCTCCCCGGGCGTGCCGACCGTCCAGTCCACCGGCTCGCCGGAGTCGGTGAGATAGAAGCCGGGGAAACGGTCCGTGCCGTAGCCGAGGACGCCGACACCCAGGGTCTCCAGACGCTGCAGCGTGGCGGGCACGTCGAGGATCGACTTCACGCCCGCGCACACCACGGTGATCCTGGTCCTGGCCAGCAGCCCCAGGTCGGCGGACTCGTCCTGCACCTCGGTCCAGCCGCGGTGCACCCCGCCGAGCCCGCCGGTGCCGAACACCCGGATGCCCGCCCGCGCGGCCAGAAAGGCCGTGCCCGACACGGTCGTCGCGCCACTGGCCCCGGACGCGAGGGCCGGTGCCAGGTCGCGGAACCCCAGCTTGCGCAGCGCCGGATCCTGCGCCACCCGCTCGACCTGGCCCTTGTCCAGGCCGATCCGCGGCACCCCGTCGAGGACGGCCACCGTCGCCGGCACCGCCCCCGCGTCCCGCACGATCTGCTCCAGCTCGCCCGCCACCCGCAGATTGCGCGGCCGGGGCAGGCCGTGGGCGATGATCGTGGACTCCAGGGCCACCACGGGGGCGCGGCGGGCCAGCGCGTCCGCCACCTCCTCCGAGAAGGCGAGGGCGGGCGCCGGGACGGATCCGTCAGTGGTCATGGCCCTTACCTGACCCCGGTCCGGCCCTCCCCAAACCTCGGGGAGGGCCGCCCGCCGGGCGCTCACGTGCGCACCCGCGGCATACGTGAGCACCGGGCGCTCACGTAGGCACCCGCCGCTCACGTCCTTACCGTCACACCAGCGCCGGATCCACCTCCTTCAGCACGCCGTCCTCGATCCGCACCCAGCGGGTGATCTCCAGCGACCGCAGGAACGACAGGTCGTGGCTGGCCACCATCAGCGCGCCCTCGTACGAGGCGAGCGCCGACGTCAACTGCCGTACCGAGGACATGTCCAGGTTGTTCGTGGGCTCGTCCAGCAGCAGCAGTTGCGGTGCCGGCTCGGCCAGCATCAGCGCGGCCAGCGTCGCCCGGAACCGCTCGCCGCCGGACAGCGACCCGGCCGGCTGGTCCGCCCGCGCCCCGCGGAACAGGAACCGGGCGAGCCGGGCCCTGATCGCGTTGTCCGTGGCCGAGGGCGCGAGCGCCGCCACGTTCTCGGCGACCGTCGCCGCCTCGTCGAGCACGTTCAGGCGCTGCGGCAGGTACCGGACCGGGACGTGCACCAGTGCCTCGCCCGCCGCCGGGGGGATCTCCCCGGCCAGCGTGCGCAGCAGCGTCGACTTCCCGGCGCCGTTGTCTCCCAGCAGGGCGATCCGTTCGGGCCCGCGCACCTCCCACATGGCGCGCGTGCCGTAGCGCAGCCGCACGCCGTTCAGGGTGAGCACGGTCCGGCCGGCCGGCACCGCGGTGTGCGGCAGGTCGACGCGGATCTCGTCGTCGTCCCGTACCGCCAGCACCGCCTCGTCCAGCCGCTCCTTGG
>WRCZ01000487.1 GCA_009783685.1 Actinomycetes bacterium | reverse complement strand
TCGCTGGTGCTTACGAGTGCATCGAGCCGCAGGTCTCCAACCTGTTCAAGCGCGAGACGCTCTCCGGCGAGTTCCTCCAGGTCAACTCCTACCTGGTGGCGGACCTGAAGCGGCTGGGCGTGTGGGACGAGCAGACCCGCGAGGCGCTGCGGGACTCGGGCGGCAGCGTGCAGGGCCTGCGGTGGATCCCCGAGGAGGTGCGGTCGCTGTACCGCACGGCCTGGGAGATCCCGCAGCGCGGGCTGATCGACATGGCCGCGGCGCGCACGCCGTTCCTGGACCAGAGCCAGTCGCTGAACCTGTTCATGGAGACGCCGACCATCGGCAAGCTCAGCTCGATGTACGCCTATGCCTGGAAGCAGGGCCTGAAGACCACGTACTACCTGCGCTCGCGCCCGGCCACCCGGATCGCCCGGGCCGCGCAGGCGCAGTCCCCGGCACGGGTCCCCGTGCCGGCCCCGGCCGCCCCCGTCGACGCCGACGCGGTCGCCTGCTCCCTGGAGAACCCCGAGTCCTGCGAGGCATGCCAGTAATGACCACCGAGAAGAACCTGCTCGACCCCGGGTTCGAGCTGACCCTGCGCCCGATGCGCTACCCCGACTTCTACGAGCGGTACCGCGACGCGATCAAGAACACCTGGACGGTGGAGGAGGTCGACCTCCACTCCGACGTGGCCGACCTGGCCAAGCTCAGCGCCGCCGAACAGCACCTGATCGGCCGCCTGGTGGCGTTCTTCGCCACCGGCGACTCGATCGTCGCCAACAACCTGGTGCTCACCCTCTACAAGCACATCAACTCCCCCGAGGCGCGGCTGTACCTGAGCCGGCAGCTGTTCGAGGAGGCCGTGCACGTCCAGTTCTACCTGACGCTGCTCGACACCTACCTGCCCGATCCGGAGGACCGGACGGCGGCGTTCGCCGCGGTGGAGAACATCCCGTCGATCCGGGAGAAGGCGCAGTTCTGCTTCCGCTGGATGGACTCGGTGGAGTCGATCGACCGGCTGGAGTCCCAGGCCGACCGCCGCCGCTTCCTGCTCAACCTGATCTGCTTCGCGGCCTGCATCGAGGGCCTGTTCTTCTACGGCGCCTTCGCGTACGTGTACTGGTTCCGGTCGCGCGGGCTGCTGCACGGCCTGGCGACCGGCACCAACTGGGTGTTCCGCGACGAGACGATGCACATGAGCTTCGCCTTCGACGTGGTCGACACCGTCCGCAAGGAGGAGCCGGAGCTGTTCGACGAGCAGCTGCGCGAGCAGGTCACCGCGATGCTCGGCGAAGCGGTCGAGGCCGAGCTGCAGTTCGCCCGGGACCTGTGCGGGGACGGCCTGCCCGGCATGAACACCGAGTCGATGCGCGCCTACCTGGAGTGCGTCGCCGACCAGCGGCTGGTCCGGCTGGGCTTCGCGCCGGTGTACGGGTCGCAGAACCCGTTCGCGTTCATGGAGTTGCAGGGGGTGCAGGAGCTCACCAACTTCTTCGAGCGCCGGCCCTCCGCCTACCAGGTCGCCGTCGAGGGCTCGGTCGCCCTGGACGAGGACTTCTGAGCACGCTGCCGCCCGGCGGCACCCGCGGGGCCCGCGCCGAACGCGCGGGCCCCGCGGCCGTTCAGTCGTTGGGGACGGTCTCGAACTTCGGCGTGGCCTCGGCCATCTGCCGCATCACGTCCTTGCGGTCCCGCTTGGACAGCCGGTCGATGTAGAGCCGGCCGTAGAGGTGGTCGGTCTCGTGCTGCAGGCAGCGGGCGAAGTAGCCGGTGCCCTGCACCCGTACCCGGTTGCCGTCGAGGTCCTGGCCGCGGACCACCGCGTAGTCGGGGCGGGCCAGCTCCATGTACGCGCCGGGCACCGACAGGCAGCCCTCGTTGGAGTCGTCCAACCGCCGCTTGTCCGCCGGGAGTTCCTCCAGCACCGGGTTGCAGATCACGCCCACGTGCCGCTCGTTGTCGTCGTCCGGGCAGTCGTACACGAAGACCTTCAGGTCCACGCCGATCTGGTTGGCGGCCAGGCCGACGCCCTCGGCCGCGCGCTGCGAGGCGAACATGTCGTCGACCAGGGCGGCCAGCGCGTCGTCGAAGACGGTGACGTCCTCGCACTCCCGGTGCAGCACCGGGTTGCCGACCACGGTGATCGGGCGGGCCGTGCCGCGCTCGCGGTGGGCCTGCTCGCGCGCCTCGGCGTCCGTCACGTCGTCGAGGAACTCCTGGTCGTTCTCAGTCTGCTGCTGGGACATCTCCGCCGTTAGCCTTCCCGGAACCTGAAATCGATCCTTCCCAGCCTACGGTGCCCGGCGAGCCCTCGTGCCCCCCGCGTCCCACCGGCGAGTGGGCCGGCCGGCGCCCGGCGGCGAACCGGGCGCGCGAAAGGGGAGCTTCAGCAGACTTCTTCCAGGTCCCGCCAGTCCCGGGTGCCGGGGCTGTCGGCGACCCAGCCGTCGAGCAGGCCGCGGACCAGGCCGGCGGGGGCGGCGATACCGCACTCGCGCTCCGGGGTCCAGGGCACCCCTTCACTGCCGCGACTCAGATGGCTGAGGTGGCCCGGGTGGCCGGGCTCGCCGTGGTCGTGCGGGTCGCGGGTGACCGCGGAACCGTCGTCGGTGGGCATGCGGCTCTCCGAGCAGGTCCGGCACAGCAGCCGCACCGAGGACGACCAGTCCTCCGCGGCGTACCCGGCTTCCGCGGCCAGCCGCTCCAGGGCGTCCCGGTCGGCCTCGGTGGCGGCCTCCAGCAGCACCAGCCAGGTCGGCACCGGCGACGGCGCCCACAGCTCGATCTCGTCGAACACGGGGTACACCGCGCCGCCGGGCGCGTCCGTGGTGGCCCGCTCGCCGTGCGGCACGCCGTCGTGCAGCACGACCTCGCCCCAGCGGCGGCCCGAGGAGGGCAGCGGGATGGACAGCACCTCGATACGGGCCGGGTCGAGCCTGCGGCCCCACACCACCTCGGCCTCGCCCTCCGGCGACAGCCGCACGGCGGCGCTCCCCAGCGGCATCCGCGCCGACTCCTCGCCGCTGCGCTCGCCCGTGCCAGCCGGCACCCGCAGCCCGTACGCCTGCCAGGCGCGGCGGGCCAGCGGCCAGTCCTGGAGGGCGGTCGCGGCGATGCCCAGGTTCCACCAGTCGGGAGCGCCGACCGGGCGGTCCAGCAGGGCCACGGCCCGCAGGCCGGCGATGCGCGCCTGCGCCCAGTCGTGCCGGAACTTGTGCAGCAGGGCGAGGTTGTACCAGGACTCGGAGAGCCACGGCTCAAGATCGGCGGCACGCGTCAGCAGCGCGCCCGCGTCCTCGTAGCGGCCGTCGTCGATCAGCGAGAACGCCCGGTCTGTGGCCTGGCGCCACGTGGGCGACGGCCGGTGCCGCACTCTTCCGAAGATCTTCAACACTGCTTCCCGCCTCCCCCCGTGCCTTCCCCGTACGACACCAACCTTGCACACTTTGGTCGTTGTCTCAGCCCGACCGTCCCAGGCAGGTGAGCTCGGGCTTCACCCGACCTCCTTGCCATCCTCACGGGCATCCAACCATGCCCTGGTGGAGTGCCGTGCGAGGACCCTGGTGAGAGCCTCGACGACCCGGGGGTCGTACTCGTGCCCGGTGGCCAGCCGCAGCCGTTCGACGGCCGCGAGCCGGGCGTCCAGCGCGGCCGCCTCACCCGTCAGGTCCTCGTAGGCGTTGACGGCCCGCACGATGCGGCCGGCCAGCGGCTGCTCCCGGTACGGGTGGGCCTGGCGCTCGACGATCAGCGCGACCTCGGCGGGGGCACCCGTTCGGCGTACGACCTCGCCGCCCAGCGCGGCGATGGCCTGGCGGCGCTCGCCGTCCAGCGGCTCGGTGGCGCCGCCCGGCACCGGGTCGACGAGCGAGAGCTGGCCGATGTCGTGCATCAGCGCGGCGTGGTCCAGCAGCCGCAGCTGCCGGGCCGGCAGGCCCAGCTCCCGGCCGACGGCCACGGACAGTTCGCTCACCCGGCGCGCGTGGCCGCGGGGCGTGTAGCCGGCCACCTCGGTGGCGCGGGCCAGCGTGGCGACCGTCTGCCGGTAGGTGGCCCGCACGGCGGCGTGGCCGCGCAGCGACGCCTGCGTGAGCAGCAGCGGCAGGGCCACCAGGGGGACCGCCCACAGGCCCGCGCTGCGGACGGCCAGCGCCATCACCACCCCGCCCGCGCACACCGCGGAGCCGATCCCGGCCAGGCCCCTGACCTCGTCGCGCAGCCCCGGCACGAACGGGCGGCCGCCCCTGACCGCGGCCGGCGCCGCCACCAGCACCGCGTCCCACAGCGCGGTCGCGCCGAGCACCGCGACCAGGAACGCGGCCCGCGGCGCGCCGGCCGTCCCGCTCAACACGTCCTCGTCGCCCAGCGGTTGGCAGCAGACCGCGGCGAAGGCGACGATCAGGACGCGGCGGGCCGCCGCTTCGCCGCGCGGCGGGCCCGTGGCCTGGGCGTGCCGCCCGTGCCGCGCACGGCGCGTGCGCCCCGTACGCCGGCCGCTCGCTGCCGCGGCGAGCACGGCCAGCCCGGTGGCCGCGGCCACCACGGCGACCGCCTGGGCCACGCCGGCGACGGCCGGGCCCAGCAGCGCGTATCCGAGCCCGCCGGCCGTGGCCAGCGGCGCGCCCTCCCGATCGGTGGCGGCCGGCACCCGCAGCAGCTCGCCGAGCAGGACCACGCCGCCGAACGCCAGTGCCGCGGCCGGCTCCCGCAGCCCCGCGTACGCGGCCCAGCCGGTACCCCACAGCACCAGCCCCCCGACGGCCGCGGCGACCGCCCACCCCGCCGCGTCCCCCCTCACGCCCCCACCACCCCGGCC
>WRCZ01000486.1 GCA_009783685.1 Actinomycetes bacterium | reverse complement strand
TCTGGCGGGGCGCACCCCGACGTGCGAAAGGGCCGCCGCCCCTGGTGGGGCTCGGGCTGACCCGAGGGGCTTCGTTGTCGTCGGGCGGCGCGGGCGGCGGGTGTTGGAGGGGGAGGCGAGCCCCGGCAGGGGGCTAGCGGAGGGCCAGGGGGAGCAGGGCCGAGGTCGCGCCGACCTCGCACAGAGCACCGAAGACATCCCCGGTCACCCCGGAGAAGCGACGGACGCACCGCCGCAGCAGGCACTCCGCGGCGAGGAGGCCGAGGAGAGCGGCGACCGCGGTGCGCAGGGCGGTGATCCCGCCGAAGGGAAGCCCGGCCGCACCGGAGAGCAGGACGCAGGCCGCCGCCACGAAGAGCGCCGCGCGCAGCGGGACGGCCTCGGCGACGGCCGCCCCCAGCCCGCCGGGCCGCGCGGCCGGCACCCCGGGCCGGCACGCCAGCGTCATCGCGGCCCGCCCGGCCACCGCGGCCAGCACCGCCGCGACGCCGCCGTACACCCAGCCGTGCCCGTAGGCCCCGGACAGCGCGGCCGCCTGCCCGAGCAGCACCAGCACCAGCACGACCACGCCGAACGGCCCGATGTCCGACTGCTTCATGATCCGCAGGGCTTCGGGCGCGGGCTTGCCGCTGCCCAGCCCGTCGGCGGTGTCGGCGAGCCCGTCCAGGTGCAGGCCCCGGGTGAGCGCCGCGGGCACCGCGACCGCGCCGGCCGCGGCGAGCAGCGGCGCCGCGCCCAGCGCGGTGAGGACGCCGCCGGCGACCGCCGCCGCCAGACCCACCACCGCGCCGGCCAGCGGCGCGGCCAGCATGCCGCCGCGGGCGGCCGCCCGGTCCCAGCGGGTGACCCGCACCGGCAGCACGGTGAGCGTGCCGAAGGAGAAGCGGAGGGCGTCGAGCGGGGAGGGCCTGGTCACCGCGCGAGGCTACCGCGCACCCCTCGCTCCGCCGCCGCCAGTGCCAGGACCACGGCCACTCCGGCCAGATGCTCGTACCCGGCAAGGTTGGTCACCCAGACCACCTCGACGACCATGGCGACGCCGATCGCCGCGGCCGTGCACCAGGCCCGGTAGCGGCACGCGGCGTAGACGCCGAGCGCGACGACCGCCGCGGACGGGCCGGTGTCGCGCACGTCCAGCGCGTGCGGCGCCAGGCCGAGCAGGAGGCCGGGACCGGCCCACACCGACCAGCGCGCGAAGCAGGTGCCGGCGAGTGTCGCCAGCAGCGCGACGCCGAGGGTGCGGCGGGCGCCCAGCGTCGTCTCGGCGATCCCGAACACCACGACCACCTGCACGACCAGCCCCCAGATCGGCAGCGAGGGGTCGGGCACGAACAGCGACAGCGGGGTGCGCAGCAGGGCCTGCCACCACGGCAGCGTGGCGTAGACGCCGCCGAGCCGCTCCACCCAGTCGCTGATGCGGTCGGAGTGCTGCACCAGCTGGAGCAGGAGGATGCCGACGCACGAGGCAAGGGTCAGCGGGACGGCCCGCAGGCCGGACTGGCGCAGCCGCCGCCACACGTCGGGGAAGACCGCGCCCCACTCGGCGAGGGCCAGCCGCCGCAGCCGTCCCGCCGTGCCGCGCCCGCCTCCCGGCGCCGTGTGTCGTGCTCCCGGTGCCGCGAGCCGCGCTCCTGATGCCGCGTGCCGCGCGCTGTCAGGCGGACTCGCGGCGCCGGCGCAGCGGCACCGGGAGCCGGGGGATGCCGAGGAAGCCTTCGGCCCGCGCGCCGGCGAGGCCGATTCTGGGCAGTTCGCTGGACTTGCCGAACAGCACATAGCGCGGCTCCCAGATCGGGCGGAACTTGGCGTTGGCGCGGTACAGCGACTCGATCTGCCACCACCGCGAGAAGAACGTCAGCAACGAGTGCCACAACCGCAGCACGGGTCCCGCCCCCAGCCGCGAGCCCCGCTCGAACACCGAGCGGAACATCGCGAAGTTCAGCGAGATCTGACGGACCGACACCTCGGCGGCCCGCTCGATCAGCTCGATCACCATGAACTCGATCAGGCCGTTGTCGGCGCTGCGGTCCCGCCGCATCAGGTCCAGCGACAGCCCGTTCGGCCCCCAGGGCACGAAGCTCAGCAGGGCGCGGGGCCGGCCGTCCCCGTCCGAGCACTCGACCATCACGCACTCGCCGTCCGCCGGGTCGCCGAGCCGGCCGAGCGCCATCGAGAAGCCGCGCTCGGTCGCGCCGTCGCGCCAGTGGTCGGCGCGCTCCACGAGGATGTCCATCTCGTCCTGCGGGATGTCGGCGTGCCGCCGGATGCGGACCGTGCAGCCGGTCCGCTTGACCCGGTTGTACGCCTGCCGGACGGTGCGCATCGCGCGGCCCTCAAGGGTGAAGTCGTCGGTCTCGACGATGGCCTCGTCGCCGAGTTCCAGCGCGTCCAGGCCGTGCCGGGCGTAGACCGTGCCGGCCTCCTCGCTCGCGCCCATCACGGCCGGCACCCAGGCGTACTGCCGGGCCTCGGCCAGCCAGGCGTCGATGGCGCCGGGCCACGCCTCCGGGTCGCCGATCGGATCGCCCGAGGCCAGCGTGACCCCGCCCAGCACGCGGTAGGCGATCGCGGACTTGCCGCTCGGCGACCAGATGACGCTCTTGTCGCGGCGCAGGGCGAAGTAGCCGAGCGAGTCGCGCTCGCCGTTCTTGTCCAGCAGGGTGCGCAGCCGGTCCTCGTCCTCGGCGGACAGCAGCTCGCTGCCGCGGGGCGAGCGGAAGGCGACGAACAGCACGAGCAGGAAGAGCAGCGCGCTCATCACGTTGATGACGACGTCGACCCAGCCGGGCGTCGAGATCGCGGCGAACGCGGTGTCGCTGGGCACCAGCGAGACCAGCCGGACCAGGGCGTAGCCGAAGATGTCGCCGAACGTCGCGCCGTGCGCGGAGTTGGTGGCGGCCACCAGCCCGGTGCCGACGAGCCCGGCCAGCACCAGCCCGACCACCGCCACCAGGGCGGCGTGCCAGGGGTTCGCCGGGTCGCCCTTGGCGCGGAACTCGCGCCGCCCGAGCAGCAGCGCGACCAGGAACGAGGCGGTCAGCGCCAGCGACACCCAGTTCTGCGGGTGCCGGTGGATCTGCGGCCACACCATGCTCAGCGCGAGCGCCGCGAAGAACAGGCCGCACAGCACCAGGTTGAGGATCCACGCGGCCCGCTTGTGGCGGGCCATCATCACCGAGAGGAACAGCGCGAACGCGGTCGAGGTGAAGCCCGCGGTGAGCAGGTACGGCGTGAAGTAGTCCTGCGCGTTGTGGCGGCGGATGTCCGCGCCGAAGCTCACCCAGACCGCGCCCAGCAGGTTCACTGCGGTGACGATGCGGAGGTACCACACCGTGAAGACGGCGGCGCGCCGGGCGGTTCCCATGTCTGGGAAGTTTATGCCGGAATGTCCGGATAGCCGGTCATGGCCGCCGGGCAGCGCGGGGAATCGCGCGGCTGGCGGCCCGGAGGTGCGCCCGGGCCGCCGCCGGGGGAGAATCCCCGCGGCCGGTCGTGCGGCCGGTCGCGGGGGCTCTGCCCGGGGCTGCGATCAGGCCGTCAGCTCCGCGGAGAGCAGGGCCGCGCCCTGCAGCAGCGGCAGCGCCAGCAGCGCGCCGGTGCCGCCGCCGGAGTGCACGGCGTGGTCGAGCAGCGGAGTCAGCGAGATCCGGTCCAGGGCCTTGGCCTGCCCGGCCTCCCCGCTGGCGTGTCCCGCCAGCCACCAGTCCGGCGCGCGGAAGGCGATGCGCTGCGCCACCAGGGCGCAGGCCGCGCTCACCACGCCGTCCAGCACGACCGGCATCTTGCGCACCGCGGCCTGTAGCAGGAAGCCGGTGGTCGCCGCGAAGTCGGCGCCGCCGACGGCCGCGAGCAGCGCCAGCTGGTCGCCCAGCACCGGGCGGGCCCGGCGCAGGCCGTCACGGATCGCCGCGCACTTGCGCATCCACGCGAGGTCGTCGATGCCGGAGCCGCGACCGGTCACCACGGAGGCGTCGGTGCCGCACAGCGCGGCGATCAGCACGCCGGCGACCGTGGTGCTGCCCACGCTCACGTCGCCGAGCAGCACCAGGTCCGTCCCGGAGTCGGCCTCCTCGTCGGCCAGCGCCATCCCGGTGCGGAACGCCTGCTCGGCCTCCTCGCGGGTCAGCGCGTCCTCGATGTCCAGCCGGCCGGAGCCGCGGCGCACCCGGTGCGCGGTGACCTCGGCGGGCAGCTCCTCCGGGTCGCAGTCCAGGGCCATGTCCACCAGGCGCACCTCCGCGCCGAACTGGCGGGCCAGGATGCTCACCGGGGCGGTGCCGTCGAGGACCGCGCGGGCCAGGGTGGACGCGGTGCCCGCCGGGCGGGTGGACACCTCCAGCTCGGCCACGCCGTGGTCGGCGGCGAACACCAGGACGCGCGGCCGGGCCAGCGGCCGGGCCGGTACCTGTCCCTGCACCGCCGACAGCCAGTCCGCCAGCTCGGCCGGCTTGCCCAGCCCGTCCGCCGGCCGCACCAGCTCCCGCCAGCGTTCCTGCGAGTCCCGTCGCAGCCCTGCGTCGGGGCGCTCCACCAAGGAGCCGAAGTCGTCCAGATCGATGCCGCTCACCCGCCGAACAGTACCGTGACGATTCCTCTGCGGTGCTTCCCCCTCCACCGGCCGTCGTCCCGTCCCACCCCGAACCCCCTTTCCCCGCCCGGCCGATGCCCCCCACCCCCCTCCGGCCCCGGCCCACTTGGCGGCGTGGGGCACGCTCCTGGGCCCGGCCCTGGTCCGGGGTCACTTGGCGGTGTGGGGCGCGCATCTGGCCCGGCCGTGGGGTGGGGTCACCTTGCGGTGGGGGGGTACGCATCCGCGCC
>WRCZ01000485.1 GCA_009783685.1 Actinomycetes bacterium | reverse complement strand
GGACAGGGCGCGCCCGCACACGTGGAGCCGGGGGCCGGGGGCGAGGCCCTCGTCGAGGGCCTCGGCGAGCCCGGCGTCGGCTCCGCCCGCGTCGCGGACGGCGGTGAACCCGCAGTCCAGCATCCGCCGCAGCTCGCGCAGCGCGTGCGCGGTGACATAGCTCGGCGGCAGCGCGGTGTCACCCCACTCGTCGGCGGTGACCGACGTGGCGTGCACGTGGCAGTCGATGAGTCCCGGCACCGCGTACAGTCCGGTTCCGTCCAGGTCGCCCGTGCGCAGCGGCTCGGCGGTGTCGGCGGCGACGGCGGTGATGCGGTCGCCGTCCAGGGTGATCCGCCGGTCGCCGAGCAGCTGTTCGTGCTCGGGGTCGACCACGGTGACGTGCCTGATGTCCATCGGTGCCGGTCTCTCCCTTCCTCGTGTGTCCTCGCGTCCGCCGGGAACGCCCGCGGTTCCGTGCGGGCGTGCGGCGGCCGTCAGGAGGCGAAGATGTCCTCGACGGTGGTCGTGGTGCCGGCGTTGCCGACCATGAAGCCGTAGTCGCCCGGCGAGGTGCGGGTGTAGCCCTCCCGGCTGAGCACGAGGATGTTGGACTCGAAGGGGGCGACGAGCTCCTCCAGCACCTCGAAGGTGTAGGGGTCGACGACCTCGCCGAGCACGGTGCCGCCCTTGATCGTCTCGCCGAGGCGCTCGGGTCCGAAGTGCGCGATCATGGCGCCGCCCTTGGTCGGGCGCAGGGTGACCAGCTCGGTCATCACGGTCTGCTGCTCCACGAGGGTCTCCGGCTCGCCGTCGAGCATGCCGATGCCCTTGAGCATGTTGCGGCCCTGCCGTACGGCCTTGGCCAGGTAGGTGTCGGTGAGCTGCCCGCCGCCGCCGAGTTCGCAGACGGTGGAGGCGATGCCGTTCTTGATGGCCCACGCGTTGGAGGTGCCCTCGTAGGGGGCGTGGTGGTAGAGGAGGGCGGCGCCGAAGCTGGTGGCCATCGCCCGGCCGTCGTCCATCAGGTAGGAGTACTCGACGGTGGAGTACAGGCCGCTGGAGTGGAAGTCGATGAAGTAGTCGGCCTGCAGCATGATCTCGGCGAGCACCGCGGCCAGTTGCTCGGTCACCGAGCCGTTGCGGTCGCCGGGGAAGATCCGGTTGAGGTTGAGGCCGTCCTGCGGGGTGAAGCGGGACATGGCGTCGTAGGCGTAGGGGTTGGCGACGGGGACGGCGACGATGGTGCCGGCCAGTTCGTCGGTGGTGACCGAGGAGACCAGGCGGCGTACCTCCTCCGGACCCATCGCCTCGTCGCCGTGGACCCCGCCGAAGGCGACCAGCGTGGGGCCGGGGCGGGCGCCGACGACGCGGTGGACGGTCAGCGCCAGGTCGTGCCCGTTGCCCATCCGCGTGACGGGGACGGTCTCCACGGTGCGGCCGGCGGCGGGGGTGGCGGTGTCGTTCATGTGCGGTGTCTCCTCGGTGCTGTTCGGTACGGGCACGGTGCGCCGGGCCGGGGCCGCCGGCCCGGGCGTCACCGCAGGTCTCCGATGGCGGCGGCCTCCCGGCACAGGGCGGGGACGGCCTGCTCGGCCAGTTCGTGCACGAAGCGGGCGGCCGGCCCGCTGATGGACAGGCCCGCGACGGCGGTGCCGTCGGGGCCGATCACCGCGGCGGCGCGGCAGCGCAGGCCCACGGTGTAGGTCTCCTCGTCCACCGCGTAGCCGCAGCGGCGGGCCTCCTCCAGTTCGGGCTGCATCTTCTCCAGGACCGCTTCCGGGTCCTCCAGGCCCGCGCCTCCCAGGAGGGCGAGCTGCCGGGAGCGCGGCAGCCGGGACATGATCGCCTTGCCCAGCGCGGAACTGTGCGGCGGGATGACCTCGCCGATCCGGCTGACCGAGCGCAACGGCTGCTCGGATTCGGTGCGGGCGATGATGTACATGCTGTTGCCGACGATGCGGCCGGCGGTGGTGGACTCCCCGGTGACGCCGGTGAGCAGCCGGGTGGCCTGCTGGAGGCGGTCGTTGCTGTAGAGGTGCTCGCCGACGGCGGTGGCCATGGCGACCAGCCGGCGGCCGGGCACGAAGCGGTGCTCCACGGTCTCGTTGAGGAATCCCCAGGCGACCAGTTGGGCGGTCAGCCGGGACACGGTGGACAGCGGGGCGTCGGCCGCGGCGGCCAGCCCGCTCAGTGTCAGCGGGGCGCTGTCGGCGATGACCGACAGTTCCAGCAGGTTGAGGATCCGCCCCATGTAGCTGGGCGATTTGGTGCTGTCGGAAGGGTCCGCTGGTGCGCTGGTTCCGTTCCCCTGTGCCATGGCAGTTCGTCTCCTGTCGTCCCCTGGCTTGCGCGGTGTCCGGCGGGTGCCGGCCGGGCCTTTCACCATCCCGTGGCCCGGCCCGGGCGCCGCGGGTCGCAGTATCCGCGGCGGGTGCCGTCCGCGTCGACGGCGACCGCGTGGACGGCGCCGAAGTGCCAGTGGTACGGGGTCGTCAGGCGCACGTCGGCGCCGTAACGGACCGTCAACTCGCCGAGCACGGCGGGGTCGACGCGGGCTTCGACGGTGAACGGCTGGTCCACCTGGGCGCCTTGGAAGCGCGGCTGGTCGATCGCGCTCGCCAGGTCCAGGCCGTAGCCGAGGTGGTTGGCGAGGACGAGGGCGGTGGCCCGCGCGGACAGGCCGGGTGAGCCGAGCGCGAGGAAGGCCACGCCGTCGCGGGCGGCCATCGTCGGCGGGAAGGGCGACAGGGCGCGCCGTCCGGGCCCGGATCCGGTGCCCGGGAAGCCGTTGCCGCTGTTGGCGTGGATGCCGTCGACCACCAGGCCGGTGCCGAAGGTGGTGCCGTAGACGCTGTGGGTCAGCGAGGCCATGTTGCCGTCGCCGTCGACGGCGACCACGTGGTCGGTGTTGCCGGCGTGCGGGGCGCCGTGCGCCGCGGGTCGCGGCGGGCCCGCGGGGAGCGGGTCGCGGCGGGCCGAGCCGCGGACCAGCGCGGCGAGCGAGGCGGCGAACTCCGGTGCGAGCAGTCGGGCGTCGGGCACCTGGTACGACAGCGGGTCCCTGACGAAGCGTTCGGTGAAGAACTCGCCGAACGCGACCGCGCGGCGCAGCACTTCCAGCGCCTCGGCCTCGGCCGTGTAGTGGCCCAGGGACGGCAGGCCGGCGTGTTCGAGGATGCCGAGCGTCAGGGAGATCATCACGCCGGCGGCGGACGGCGGCGGGGCGCCGACGATGTCGTACCCGTGGTACGTGGCGCGGGTGGGTTCCAGGACGCGGGCGGTGTAGCCGGCGAGGTCGCCGGCGGTCAGGGTGCCGCCGGTGGCGCGCACCGCGGCCACGAAGCGCTGGGCCCAGGGCCCGCGGTAGAGGTGGTCGGGGCCGTCCGCGGCGAGGCGGCGCAGGGTCTCGGCGAGGGCGGGCCGCACCACGGGGGCGCCGACCGCCGGTACGTGGCCGCCGGGGAGGAACTCCGCGCGCCCGGAGGGGTGCGTGGCGAGGCGGCCGGCGGCCGCGAACGTCTCGCCGTAGAGGAAGGAGTACATGGGGAAGCCGCTGCCGGCGGCCTCGATCGCGGGGGCGAAATAGTCCGCCCAGGGCAGGGTGCCGTGGCGGGTCATCGCCTCGTGCATGCCGGCGACGGTGCCGGGCACGCCGGTCCTGCGGCCGGAGCCGGGGTCGAGGGCGCCGTCCACCGCACCGTAGTGGTCCCAGGTGGCGGCCACCGGCGGGTCGTCGCGGGTGTGGTCGAGTTCGCCGTCGACGTAGGAGAAGGCGCGGCGCCCGGCGTCGTAGTACAGCACGGACATGCCGCCGGCCAGCGTGGTCATCTGCGGTTCGAGGACGGACTGCAGGGGGACGGCGGTCAGTACCGCGTCCATGGCGTTGCCGCCGCGGCGCAGCACGGCTTCCATCGCGTCGGCGACCGCGGGGTGCGAGGCCGACACCATGGCGGTGGTGCCGCGGGCGGCCGGCTTGGGCCCTTGCTCCAAGTCCCTTGCGTACCAAGGAGGTTCAGCGTCGCCCGCGGCGGCCCCGGCCGGGCTGGCCTGTCGTGCGCCGGTCATCGCTGCGCCCCCTCCCCCGCCGCCTCTCGCGGCGGTGGGGCGATGCCCATGGCGCCGGCCACGAGGCCGACCGGCGGGGAGCCGAACGCCATCAGTTCGCGGTGGAAGCGCGGCAGGGAGTAGCCGGGGCCCCAGGCGGCGCGGGCCTGGTCGCGCAGTCGCCGCATGAGGACCTTGCCCCAGGTGTAGCGCACGCAGGTGGGCTCCCACACCGCGCGCAGCGCTTCGGCGCGGGCGGCGGGGCCGGCCAGGAACGCCCGCTGCTCGAACAGGGCGGTGGCCTCGTCCAGGGTGAGGGCGCCGGTGTGGATGCCGAGAACGGCCTGGACGCGCACGACCCGCATCATGGCTTCCTGCGCCATGCCGAACTGGTAGAGCGGGGAGTCGTCCTGGTAGCCCTCCTCCCACATCATCTCCTCGGCGTAGTGGGCCCAGCCCTCGAAGAACAGCTCCGACCAGAGCGTCCTGCGGACGGGGTTGTCGACCTGGCCCATCATCAGGGCGTGGCTGCAGTGCCCGGGGCCGATCTCGTGGACGGTCATCACCGCCATGGCGGGGCGGTTGAACCGCTCCAGCCAGGACTGCCGGTCCTGTGCCGACCAGCCGGCGGCGGGACCGGTCACGTGGAAGATCGAGTGGCCGCAGGTCTCCCAGGGCGCGGTCCAGCTCACCCGGCCGGCCGCCCAGCTGCGGGCCGGCGGCGACGGTTCGATGACGCACGCGTCGTCCACGACGGGGACGAGGTCGCGGTCGCGTACGAACCGGGCGGCGGTGGCGACCTGGGCCTGGGTGTCGGCCACGATCCGCGGGAAGTC
>WRCZ01000484.1 GCA_009783685.1 Actinomycetes bacterium | reverse complement strand
CTTCCGCACGAGGACCGGCATGCCGGTGGCCAGGCAGCGTGCCTGCGGGGTGCCCGGGTGGTACGCGACCGCCTCGCCCACCAGGTAGGCGGCTTCCGGCGTGCCCCTCCGCGTCGAGGACAGGCCCGCGCGCCGGGCCCGCACGTTCCGGTCCACCGGGCCGGGAGGGAATTCCTCGCCCTGCATGGTCGCCTCGAACAGGTCGACGGCGGCCATGTCCGCCAGGTCGGGGACGGCCGTGTCGGCCAGTTCCTGCGCGGTGATCGCCACGTCCAGCGTGGTGCCGATGCGCTCGCTGGCCTCGCTCAGCAGGGCCAGCCGCTGTTGCGCCCGGTGGCCCTCGGTGACGTCCACGTACCACTGGCACATCCCCAGGAGGCCGCCTGCCGGGTCGGTCAGCCGAAACGACGACGCCGACCACACCCGGGTGTGGTCCGGATCCGAGGGGACGCGGCCGTGGACCTGGAGGTCCAGCACGGGCTCGCCGCCGTCCCGCACCCGGCGGAGCATGTGCTCCAGCCTCGGCACGTCGGCGTGCGGCGAGTCGTCGCCGATCCGGCGGCCGACCAGCCGCTCGGGGGGCACGCCCACCGCTCGCGCGGTCGCGGCGTTCACCCACCGGTACCGCAGATCGCGGTCATGGACGGTCACCGGGAAGGGGCACTGGCTGAACAGCACCTGCCCGATCGCGCGGTCGACCTTCGCCCGTTCCGCCTGTCCCGCGTCCGCGCCGCTCACCGCCCAGCCGGCGTGTCCCGCCGCGCCGAGCATCGGGCGCACGCGCACGGCCAGCCGCAGCGCGTGCCCCTCGCGGTGACTCACCCGCAGCACGCCGTCCCAGCCCTGCCCGGGCGGGCGCCGTTCACCGGCGGCCAGCGCCGCCTCCCGCTCCCCGGGAAGCGCCAGCAGATCCACCGCGGGGGTCCCGAGGACCTCCTCCGCCGGGTACCCGAGGAGGGATTCGGCCTCAGGGCTCCACAACGAGACCCGGCCCTGGCCGTCCACGAACGCCGTGGCCGGGTAGCGCTCCAGCGGGACTCCTGACGCTCGGCCAAGGCCGCCGGAAGAATCAGGTACGTTCATCCGCACCAGCCCATCCCTGGCCGCACCCTCCTTGCTCCAGCATAGAGCGCCGTCAGGTCACCGGCCGTCCGGCCGCTGGATCGCCGCGGCCGCCCGGTGCAACTCGGCGAGGACCGTCCGGACGGCCCGCCGGGCGGTGCGTTCCGGCCGGTGGAGGACGTCGATGTGGCGCCGGGCGTGCACCCCGCTCAGCGGCCTGAGGACCACGCCGGGGTGGTCGCGGGTGGTCCATCGGGGCATCAGCGCGAGGCCGCCGCCGGCGGCGACGGCCTCGGCGACCACCGCGAACTCGTTGATGCGGTGGACGATGTCGAGCCGGCGGTTGGCGACGCAGGCCATCGCCTCGACGGTGGCCATCAGCGGGAAGCCGTCATGGACCGTGATCCACGGCTGGTCCGCCACGTCGTGCGGGGTGAGGACCGGTTTCGAGGCCAGCGGGTGGCCGGAGGGCAGGGCGATGTCGAGGGGCTCGTGCAGCAGCGTCGTGGCGGTCACGGTGCGCGGCCAGGGCGGGGCGTGGTCGAGGCGGTGGGCGAGCACGAGGTCGTAGTCGCGGGTCAGCGCGGGGAAGCGGTCCTGGGCCACGTCCTCGTCGGCGAACACCGGGCGGGGACGGCCCGCTCCGGCGAGACCGCGGAGCAGGTGCGGGAAGAAGGCGGAGGCCGCGCTGTGGAACGCGGCCACCGACACGGTGCCGTCGCCCTGCTCGGCGAAGTCGGTGATCGTGTGGCGTGCCCGCGCCAGGGCTCCCTCGACCTCGACGGCCGCCGCGGCCAGGGCCTGCCCGGCATCGGTCAGCACCACCCGGCGTCCCGCCCGCTCGGTGAGCGGGACGGGCACCGAGCGCTGCAGCAGCCGCAGTTGCTGCGAGATCGCGGAGGGCGTCACGTGCAGGGCCTCGGCGACCGCGCTCACGCTGCCCAGGTCCCCCAGCTCGCGCAGGATGCGCAGCTGCCGTTCGTCCATGCGCACAGTGTAGGACTGCTACAGCTTCGTTGTAGAAGTTGCCTCTAGCCTTCAACGTCCGCCGCGGTGCAGCGTAGGGGCATGCAGATTTCCCGCCGTACCGACGCGGTACTCCTCCTGGTCGCGCTCGTCTGGGGATCCAGCTATCTCGCGGCCAAGACCGCCACCACGGCGCTGCCGGTGATGACGGTGCTGTTCGCCCGGTACGCGATCTCCGCACTCGCCTGCGGCGGCCTGGTCGCCTCCCGCCGATCCCGGCGTCGCTGGACGCGGGACGAGGTCCGCGCCGGATCGCTGCTGGGCTGCACGCAGGCCGCCGTGCTGGTGCTGGAGACCTACGGGGTGGCGCACACCAGCGCCGCGAACGCGGGCCTGATCATCAGCCTCACCATCGTGCTGACACCGCTGCTGGACCGCACCGGAGGCCGCAGGCTGCCCGGGCGGTTCTTCCTCGCCGCCGGCCTGTGCGTGCTGGCCGTCGGGCTGCTCACCTCCAGCACCGGGCTGCACGCGCCGCGGCTCGGGGACGTGCTGGTGCTCGCCGCCGCGGTCGTCAGGGCCGGGCATGTCGCGCTGGTCGGCCGGCTCACCGCGGGCCGCTCCGTGGACCCGCTCCACCTGACCACCGCCCAGACCGTCCTCGGCTCGGTGCTGTTCCTGGGCCCGGCCGCCGGCCACCTGCCCGAACTGGCGCGCAGCAGCGCGGGCACCTGGGCCCAGCTGGTCTATCTCGCCCTGTTCTGCAGCGTGTTCGCCTTCGTCGCCCAGACCTGGGCCGTGCAGGGCACGTCCGCCAGCCGGGCCAGCCTTCTGCTGGGCACCGAACCGATCTGGGCCGTCGCCGTCGGCATCAGCCTCGGCGGCGAGCGGCTCACGCCCTGGGCGACCCTCGGCGCCGTGCTCATGATCGCCGGAACCTACTGGGGCCAGGCCATCGAACGCACCCACCGCACCGCGCCGGAGCCGGTGAAGGACGACGCGGCGGGCCCGGCGTCCGCCGACCAGGGCCGGCGCACGCTGTCACCCACCTGAGCCCCGCCGCGGCCGGGCCGGCGACGCGCGCTCGCGGGAGGTTCCTCACGGAGGCGGCCGGGGGAGACGGGTCGGCCGCGGGGTCGGCCGGGGATCGGTCGTCCGGGCGGCGGACGGGGCGGTCAGCGGTGAACGTCGTTGCGCGCCACGGACGTTGATCACCACCACTCCGACGATGACCAGCGCGATCCCGGCCCACTGCAACCGCCCCGGCGTCTCGCCGAAGGCCACCGCGCCGATGCCCGCGACCGCCGCGGTCCCGGCCCCAGACCGCGTAGGCGACCGGCACCGGGATCCGGGTGAACGCCCGGCCGAGCAGCACGAACGACAGCACGCAGCCGACGGCCACGCCCACGGTGGGCCACAACCACGCGCAGCCGTCGGTGAGTTCGAGGCACCTGGTGGCGCAGACCTCGGCGGCGACGGCGAGGGCGAGCAGCACGTAGGGCACGGTGGACTCCTGCTCAGATCCGCGCGGCGGCGAGGGCGGACAGCAGCAGCAGATCGACGTCCTCGAGACTGTCGAGCACCACCACCCCGGGCTCCTCGGGGATCGGTACGGTGGACGGCACCGCGACCGCCCGGCAGCCGGCCGCGAGCGCGGCGGCCAGTCCGACCGGGCTGTCCTCCACCACGATGCAGTCCCGCGGCGCCACCCCGAGCCGCGCGGCCGCCCGCAGGTACGGGTCGGGGGCCGGCTTGGTGCGGGCGGTGTCCTCCGCGGCCACGGTCAGCGCGAACCAGCCGGCGCCGAGCGTGTGCAGCACCACGTCCACCACCCGGCGCGGCGACGCCGTCACCAGCGCCGCGGGCACGCCCGCGTCCTGCAACCGCGCGAGCAGCCGCAGCGCGCCCGGCCGCGGCCGGACCTCCTCGGCGACCCGCGCGGTGAACGCGGCGTCCAGCTCCCGCGCGATCCGCGCCTCCGGCACCGTCCCGCCGCTCACGCGGTGCAGGTGCCGGGCGGTGTACGCGACCGGGCGGCCCAGCACCTCCGGCAGATCGGCGTCGGTCGGAAGGTGTCCCAGCCGCCGCGCGGTCTCCTCGACGGTCCGCCACCACAGGTGCTCGGTGTCGACGAGGGTGCCGTCCATGTCGAGCAGGACGGCGGCGGGCAGGGCGGGGGTGCTACGGGAGTGCACTCGGGTGCCGTTCCTAGGAGTTCGGGGAGTGAGGGACGGTGAGGGACCGCGGAAGGTCATGGAAGCGGGCGTGCGGGGCCGGGCACGCACGGGCGTGGGCGTGCCTGCCTGCCGGCCGGGCGGATGGACGCGGCGCGCGGGCGGCGCGGGCCGGGCGCGCCGTGCCCGCCAAGTGCCGCTGCGGGCCCCGCAGTCGGCGCGGCGCGGGACCGGCGTCCGCGCGCCGCGCCGATGTCAGCGGACGCGGTGGTCCACCAGCACGGGACGGGTCGGCAGCGTCACCGTGGCCGGTGAGCCGACCGGCAGGCGGGCCGCGGTCTCGGTGGGCAGGTCCGCCTTGACCTCGGCGCCGCCCGCGAGCCGGACGGTCAGCCGGGTGACCGCGCCGAGGAAGGAGGCGGCCACCACGATCGCCGATCCCTGGGCGTCGGCTGCCAGTTGGACGGCCTCCGGCCGGACCAGGGCGTCCAGCTCCCCGCCGGCGGGCAGTTCGCCCGCCACCGGCAGTCGCTGCCCCAGCACCTCGACCAGGCCGTCCGCCCCGCGTCGCGCGGGGATCCGGCTCATCGTGCCGACGAACTCCGCGACGAAGGCCGTCGCCGGCCGCGCGTACAACTCCGCGGGCTCCGCGACCTGTTCGAGCCGCCCG
>WRCZ01000483.1 GCA_009783685.1 Actinomycetes bacterium | reverse complement strand
GCGCAGCGCGTGCTCGGCGTAGTTGACGGTGGCGCCGGGGAACCAGCGGGCGCCGGGCATCGCGGGGTCGGCGAGGACCTGGCTGTAGGGGGCACCGAAGCGCACGTCGAACCACTCGGTGAGGGCGCGCCAGAACGCCTCGGGTTCGCGCACCGACCAGGCGTGCAGCGCGGTGTAGGCGGCGAGCGGGTCGGCGGTGTCGCGCGGCGGCGCGCCGTGGTCCCGGGCCACCCGGTCGTGGAAGCGCGTGACCTGCGCACGGTCGATCCGTTCCGGGCCGGGGGTCCACAGCGGCTGCGGCACGGCGGCCGGTTCCGGACTGGGGACGGGCTCGGGTGTGGTGGTCATGGCGGCTCCCGGACGGTACGCGTCGTTGCGTGTCTGCAGGGTAGGCCGGAGTGCGGCCCCGCCCGGGTCGGCGGGCTGCGCTGTCGGCCGGCTCCCGGGGCGGGGGTCTCCCGCCGCGAGGGCTGAGCAGGACGATGCCATGTGATCGTCTGCCGCGCCAGAGCGGCCCGGTGCGCGGCGGCGAACTCGCCCCGGGTCACGGGTCTCCTCCAGGTGAACGCTGCCTGAACGGGCGGCGCCGCGGCCGGAAGCGATGAAAGGCTTGACGGTATGGATGCTCGTGACCTGCTGCGGTCGGTACGGATGGCGGGTTCCGCCAGTGGATTGCGCGCGGCCCGCGCGGCCTGGCGGACCCGGCGGCTGGACGCCCGCGATCTGCCGCGGCGCGGGCCGGAGCGGGCCCGGGTGCCCGGTGCCGCCGTGGACGCGCAGCCGCTGCCGGGCGGCGGCCTGGTGCGGTTCGGGCGCTCGCGGCTGCTGGTGCGGGTCGCGGTCGGCGGAGCGGTGTTCTGCGGCTGGGACGGCGCGGAGCCCGAGCCGTCGTACGCGCTGGCGCCCGCGGGCGCGCCGCACGGCGGGACCGGCGGCGGCGTGCCGCCGGCCGACACGCGGGCGCTGCTGGAGCCGGACAAGGACGGCTGGCGGGTGGTGTCCGAGCGGGTGACGGTGCTGGTCTCCCGGCACGGCGCGGTGGAGATCCGCACGCCCGGCGGCCTGCTGCTGCGCCGCGAGCTGCCGCCGCGGTGGTGGGACGCGACCGGGCCCGACGGCGCGGGGCCCCGCTGGGTGCAGCGCTCGCAGACCCCGGCGGACGCGCGGGTCTACGGGCTCGGCGGGCGCGCGGCGGGACCGCGGCTGGCCGCCGGCACCTACCGGTTGTGGAACACCGACCCGGGCGGTTCCTTCGCGCCGGGCGACGACCCGCTGTACGTGACGATGCCGGTGCAGATGGTCGTCGCCGACGCCGGCTGCCATCTGGTCTTCCACGACAACACCTGGGACGGGCAGGTGACGCTGCGCGACGGCGAGGAGGGCGAGGGCTCGGGCCACGACCAGCCGGGCGGCTGCGAGGTGCGGATGGACGGCGGGCCGCTGCGCTACTGGGTGATCGCCGGCACCCCGGCCCGGGTGCTGTCCGCGTGGACGGCGCTGACCGGCCGGCCCGCGCTGCCGCCGCGCTGGGCGCTGGGGCACCACCACTCGCGGTGGGGATTCGGGGGCGAGCGGGAGGTGCGGCGCGTCGTGGCCGGATACCGCGACAACGGCCTGCCGCTGTCGGTGATCCATCTGGACATCGACCACTACGACGGGCACCGGGTGTTCACGGTGGACCGCGACGCCTACCCCGACCTGCCGGGCCTGGCACGCGAGTTGGAGGACCAGGGGGTGCGGCTGGTGTCGATCGTGGACCCGGGGGTGAAGGTCGAGCCCGGGCTCGCGGAGTACGACTCGGGCCTGGCGGCGGGGGCGTTCGTGCGCGACGCCCGCGGGCGCGAGGTGGAGGGCGTGGTGTGGCCGGGTCCCGCCGTCTTCCCCGACTTCACCGACCCGAAGGTCCGCCGCTGGTGGGGCGGGCTGTACGCGGAGCGGCTGGCGCAGGGCTTCTCCGGGGTGTGGCACGACATGAACGAGCCGGTGTCGTTCGCGCCGTTCGGTGATCCGTCGCTGCCGCGTTCGGGCCGCCACCACCTGGAGGGGCGCGGCGGTGACCACCGCGAGGCGCACAACGTCTTCGCGCTGTCGATGGCCCGTGCCGGGTACGAGGGGTTGCGCGACCTGCGGCCGGAGGAGCGGCCGTTCCTGTTCTCCCGGTCGGGATGGGCCGGGATGCAGCGGTACGGCGGCACCTGGTCGGGCGACGTGGCCACCGGCTGGGAGGGACTGCGGGCGTCGCTGGCGCTGGTGCTGGGCATGGGGCTGTGCGGCGTGCCGTACTCGGGTCCCGATGTCGGCGGGTTCACCGGTGTGCCGTCGCCCGAGCTGTATCTGCGCTGGTTCCAACTGGGCGCGTACCTGCCGCTGTTCCGCACCCACTCGGCGATCAACGCCGGAAGGCGGGAGCCGTGGGAGTTCGGCCCGCAGGTGCTGGAGCACGCCAGGACCGCGCTGGCCGAGCGCACCCGGCTGATGCCCTACCTGGAGACGCTGGCGCACATCGCCCGCGGCACCGGCGCGCCGTACGTGCGCCCGCTGTGGTGGAGCGCGCCGGGCGACCGGGCGCTGCGCGAGTGCGGCGACGCGTTCCTGCTGGGCGACGCGCTGCTGGTCGCGCCGGTCATGGAACCCGGGTCCCTGGAACGGGCGGTGCGGCTGCCGCGCGGCCTGTGGTACGACACCGCGACCGGCGCGGCGCACCGCGGCCCCGGGCAGGTGCTGCTGGACGCGCCGCTGGGGCGGATCCCGGTGCTGGCGCGGGCCGGTGCCGTCCTTCCGGTGGCCGGGGAGGACGGTGCCACCGAGCTGGAGGTGTGGGCGCCGCGGACCGGGCGGACCGGCAGCGGTGTGGTGTTCACCGGCGATCCCGTCGGCTGGGCGCCGCCGCGTATGGAGCGGTTCGTGTCCCGCTGGGAGGACGGCGAGGTGGTCGTCCAGGCCGACGGCGGGGGCGAGCCGCGCTACCGGGTCCGGGTGCGCGGCGCGGACGGGTAGCCGCCGGCGAACCAGCGGCCGACCGCGAGGGTGTGCAGCGGGAATCCCAACTCCACCGGTTCGCGCAGGAGTTCGTGCCCCTCGGTCTCGTCGGTGGGGGCGGAGGGCGGCAGGGCCGCGGCGGGGCGTTCGGGGAGCAGCCCGAACAGCAGCAGGTAGCCGCCGGCTTCGTCGGTGAGCGCGTCGGCCAGGGCCACCTCGCCGGCGTCGGCGCGGATGCCGGTCTCCTCGGCGAGTTCGCGCACCACGGCCTGCTGCCAGCTCTCGCCGACGTCCATGAAGCCGCCGGGCAGCGCCAGCAGGCCGCGGCTGGGCTCGATGGTGCGGCGGATCACCACCAGCGCCGTTCCCGCGGCGTCGCGGACCGGGACCAGGGCCACGGCGACCGGCAGCGGGTTGCGGTAGGCCGAGCTGCCGCACTCGGCGCACTGCCGCGGCCAGCCGGCGCCGGGGGCGTACCGGGCTCCGCAGGCGGAGCAGTGCGAGTCCCTGACCGGCGTACGGCGGAAGGGCCCCGGCGCGGCCGGGCGGGCGGCGCGGTCGGCGGAGGAGTCGGCTGCGGGCACGTCGGGACTGTAGCCGATCGTGCTGCGCACGGGTGGTGCAACGGCCGCGCCGGACCCGCCGACGGCTGCCCTGTTGACGGAGCATGAACAATGGTGGGCATGCCGAAACCGATCATGTTGCTGCGTGCCCTCGCCCTGCCCGTCGCCGCCCTGATCGCGGTGGTCGCCGGCGGGCCCGCCCAGGCCCGGCCGGAGCCCAAGGCGCCGCCGCAGTTCGTCGCCCTGCACGACGTCGATCCGACGATCATCCAGGAGATCCGGTACATCACCCCGCACAACTTCACCGGCACCCCGGTGGACGGCTACCGCAAGCCGATGTGCATCCTGACCCGCCCCGCGGCCCAGGCGCTGCACCGGGTGCAGTCCGGGCTGCTGCGCCGCGGCTACTCGCTGAAGGTGTACGACTGCTACCGCCCGCAGCGCGCGGTGAACGACTTCGTGGCGTGGGCGAAGGACCTGGACGACCAGCGGATGAAGGCGGAGTTCTACCCGCTGGTCGACAAGACCCGGCTGTTCGCCGACGGTTACATCGCCGAGAAGTCCGGGCACAGCCGCGGCAGCACCATGGACCTCACCGTCGTCCGGCTGCCCGCGCAGCCCACCCGCCCCTACCGGCCCGGCGAGCCGCTGCACGCCTGCTACGGGCCGCAGGACCAGCGCTTCCCGGACAACTCGATCGACATGGGCACCGGGTTCGACTGCTTCGACACCCTCGCCCACACCCTCGACCCGCGCGTCCAGGGCGTGCAGCTCGCCAACCGGCTGCTGCTGAAGGACGCCATGGAGGCGCAGGGCTTCACCAACCTGCCCGAGGAGTGGTGGCACTACACGCTCAACGGTGAGCCCTTCCCCGACACGTACTTCGACTTCCCCATCGACCGCAGGTCCCTCAGCTCCTGACGCGCCGGGCCGGTGGCGGTCAACAGCACGGGCGCGCCCAGCAGTTGGCCCAGGGCCGCGATCCAGTCGCCGTGCGCCCGGCCCGGGGTCTCCCACAGCGCGGGCGTGGCCCGCAGCAACTGCCGCGTGACCTCGGCCCGGTGGGCCAGGTCGCGCGGCGGCCCGGGCGCCAGGCGCTCGACGAGCGTGCCGTCGATGCCGTAGCCGCGGCAGATGCGCAGCGACCGGCAGCGGGCAACGGCGTCGAGGTGGGTCACGGCGAGGGCGTCCACGCCGCCGCACACCTCGACGGCGTAGGCGTGCGCGACCGCGTCGAAGTGGCCGATCCGGAACGCGCCCTGCCACCGGCCGTGCCCGTTGTGCGGTTCCGGCAGCAGCGGGGCCAGTTCGGGGTTCTCGGTGACCAGGGG
>WRCZ01000482.1 GCA_009783685.1 Actinomycetes bacterium | reverse complement strand
GGAGCGCAACCTGCGCCTGTACGGGGTGGCTTACGCCGTCGACCGGCTCGGCGACGTCTACCTCAACGGCCGGCTGCCGGTGTCCGCGGCGACGGCCGAGGAGGTCGACCGGCTGCTCGGCGCGGTCGCGGAGAACGCCGACGGCTCCTTCAACGTCCTGCTGGAGCTGGGCTTCGCGTCCTCGATCCGCCGCGAGTACGCGTGGCGGGTGGCCCGCGGCGAGTCCACCCGCAATCTGGACGCGTTCACGCATCTGACCCAGGACCTCGCCGAGTAGCCGTCGGCGGCCGCTGCCGGGTGCCCCCGCGCCGGCCCGCACGGCCCCTCTCGCCCGACCGCGCACCGCGGAACTCACCCCTTCCTGCTGCTTCTTGCTGCTTTCTGCCGCTTTCTGTCCGCGCGCGGACCCTTCCGCGGGTCGGCGGCGCATGGCACTCTCGTGGCCGTCGCACTTCTGAATGAAGTTCAGATACATGAAACGTTCAGATACGTGAGAGGCGAGAGGCGAGAGATCATGGCGATCAGTCGCAGAGGAATGCTGACCGCGAGCATCCAGGTGGCCTCGGCGGCCGCGGCCGCCACCGCGTTCGGCGGTGCGGTCACGACCGCGGCCGCGGCGCAGCCGGCC
This sequence comes from Actinomycetes bacterium, assembly GCA_009783685.1. Lineage (GTDB taxonomy): Bacteria > Actinomycetota > Actinomycetes > Streptomycetales > Streptomycetaceae > Actinacidiphila. Next base: position 4,251 of record WRCZ01000482.1, on the reverse strand, counting down.
GCCGGGCCCGCCGGGACGGCGCCGGGTGCCGGCCCGGGGCCAGGGGACGTGGCCGGTGCTCAACCCACCGGCCTGTGGGCGGAGTTCCGGGCCACCCCGTACACGCACCCGCAGATCCCGTACGTCGCGCGGGCCGGGTTCGACGGCGGCGCCCGGCACTTCCCGCGGCGCCCGGTGCGGGCCAACGTCCTGCACTACGGCGCCGTCCCCGACGGTTCTGCCGACTCCGCGCCGGCGATCAACCGGGCGCTGCGCGAGGTCGGCGAGGCCGGCGGCGGCACGGTCCTGGTGCCGCCCGGCACGTACCGGATCGACGACGTGATCCAGCTCGGCTGGAGCAACACCACGCTGCGCGGCGCCGGCAGCGACGTCACCACGCTGTACGCGACGAAGTCGCTCACCCAGCTGATCGGCGTGTACGGCAGCAGGTACGGCGGCGACAAGTCGTCCTGGTCGTGGGCCGGCGGGCTGGTGTGGATGTGCCCGGCCGACCGCTACCGCACCCTGACCGGCGCGATCCGCGCGAAGGACTGGCCCTTCGAGGGCTGGACCGGCAACAAGCGCGACGAGTTCGACGTGCTCGCCCACGTCACCGCCGAGTCGGCGCAGGGCAGTTGGAGCGTCACCGTGGACGACGCGCGACGGCTGCGGCCCGGCGACCGGGTGCTCCTGCAGTACGCCGACGACCCCGCGCACGGCCTGCTCGACCACATGGCGGGCGACGTCGAGGGCGCGGCCACGTACTACTGGGAGGACAAGACCAAGCTCCTGTCGTACGTGCCGTACGAGTGGCCGGCGCGGGTCACCGCGGTGCGCGGGCGGCAGGTGACGTTCGACCGGCCGCTGCCGCTGGACACCCGCCTGCTGTGGCAGCCGCGGATCACCACCTGCGTCCCGCCGCTGGTCAACTCCGGTGTGGAGGGCCTGACCATCCAGATGACGCCGACCCCGCAGTCCCCGCACCTGCTCGACAAGGGCTACAACGGCCTGGTCGCCCAGTGCACATGGGACTGCTGGGTGGACGACGTGCACGCGATCGACGTCGACAACGGCTTCCTGATGGTCGCGGCCAAGGCCACCACCTTCCGCCGCACCCGCGTCTCCGGCCGCGGCAGCCACCACCCGTACGCGTGCCGTGAGGGCGCGCACGACAACCTCTTCGAGGACTTCCGCATCGACCAGCGGACCGTTCCCGCGCCGTCCGGCACCCAGCTGCACGGCATCAACGTCGAGGGCCTGTCCTCGTACAACGTCTGGTCGCGCGGCGCCATGGAGATGGGCACGTTCGACACCCACCGCGGCCTGCCGTTCGCCAACGTGCGGACCGACATCACCGTCTCCAACGACGGCTCCCACGGCGGCGACGCGAGCGCCGGCCCGCTGTACGGCGCGCGCTTCACCCACTGGAACGTCACGGTGACGAACGGCCGCGCCGGCTGCGTCAGGATCGACGACATCGCGCCGTACAGCGCGACGTTCGCCATCTCCACGGTCAGGCCGTTCGGCCAGATCGACGTGCCCGACTTCACCGGGCCGCTGCACTCGCGGCTGGAGGCGTACGGGACGCCTGGCGTCGCGCCGGTCAACTTGTACGAGGCGCAGCGGGAGTTGCTGCTCTGACGCGTGGCGTGGTGCGGGGGTGGGTTGCGCGGGTGGCCCGCCGGGCGGGTTTTTCGGGGTGCGGCGCGAGGGTGCGGTGCGCTCGGCGAGCGGGTGCGGCGAGCGCAGGTGCTGCCCGGACGGACGGCGCGGGCCCGTCAGCCGACGGCGGGCTCCTGCCGCGTGTCGCCCGGTGCGGCCGTCGCGTCAGGCATCGCGTCCGCCGTCGTGTCCGCCGTGCGGCCCGCTCCGGCTGCGAGTGCGGGGGCCGGGGCGGGGCGGACCCGCAGCAGGGTGTAGTAGCCGGCCGCGGCCACCGTGCCGACCAGGGCGCAGCACGCCCAGACCGCGTCACGCCCGAGGTGGTCGTAGACCAGGCCGCCGGCCAGCGGGCCCGCGAACGCCGCCGCCGACCAGGACAGGGTGTACATCCCCTGGTAGCGGCCGCGGGCGGTGGCCGGCGCCAGGTCCGCGACCACCGACATCGACGCGGGCGCGTGCACGATCTCGCCGAGCGTCCACACCACGACCGTCAGCGCGTACAGCCCGACCGTGCCGGCGAACACCGTCAGCCCGAACCCCCAGGACAGCAGCAGCGAGCCGGCGGCCAGCAGCCCCGCGGTCGGGCGGCTGCGCAGCATCCGGGTCAGCGGGATCTGCAGGACGACGATCACCAGGCCGTTGATCGCGGCGACCAGCCCGAACTGCCGCGCGGACAGGCCGTGCGCGCCCATGTCGACGGCGAGGGTGGAGCTGCCCTGCTGCATGACGCTGCCCAGCAGGAAGGTGAGGCCGACCACGCCCATGAAGCGCTGGTCGCGCAGGACGTCGACCAGGCGGATGCCGCGCGGCGCGGCGGTGGCCTCGCCCGTCTCGCCGGCGGCCGGGCCCGTTGCCGCGGTGGCCCCGGTGAGCGGCGTCACCACCGGCTGCAACGTCTCCTTGGCCTTGGCGAAGACCACGACCGCGCACAGCACGGTGGTGAAGGCGTCGCCGAGGAACAGCCAGAGGTAGCCCGCGGAGGCGATGAAGCCGGCGGCGGCGGCCGAGACGCCGAAGCCGATGTTGATCGCCCAGTAGTTGAGGGAGAACGCCCGGACCCGGTCCTTGGCCGGCACCAGGTCCGCGATCATCGCCTGAAGCGCGGGCCGGGAGGCGTTGCTGGCCAGGCCCAGCGCGGTGGCGACGCCGGCGATGGCCAGCGGCTGGGTGACCAGGCCGAGCACGGCCGTGGCGAGCGCCGCGCCGAGCTGCGCGACGAGGAGGGTGGAGCGCCGGCCCAGCCGGTCGGCGAGCACGCCGCCGAGGACCGCGCCGCCCGCGCCGCCGAGCCCGTACAGGGCGGCGACCAGGCCCGCGTACGAGGCCGAGTACCCGCGCTGCACCGTGAGGTACAGGGCGAGGAAGGTCACCACGAAGCCGCCGAGGCGGTTGATCAGGGTGCTGGTCCACAGCCACCAGAACTGGCGGGGAAGACCGCCGACCGTCTCCCGTACCGCGCGTGACGCCGCCCCCACCGTGACCCTCCCTGTAATAACCGCAACCAGCTCGCGCAGCTTACATAGGCCCGGCGGGGAACGCCAAGGTATTTCGATTAGGCTCAGCAGCATGGCTGCTGCTGTGTACAAGCTGATCCTGCTCCGCCACGGCGAGAGTGAGTGGAACGCGAAGAACCTGTTCACCGGCTGGGTGGACGTGAACCTGAACGACAAGGGCGAGAAGGAGGCGGTCCGGGGCGGTGAGCTGCTCAAGGACGCCGACCTGCTTCCCGATGTGGTGCACACCTCGCTCCAGAAGCGGGCGATCCGCACGGCGCAGCTCGCGCTGGAGGCGGCGGACCGGCACTGGATCCCGGTGCACCGCACCTGGCGCCTCAACGAGCGCCACTACGGCGCGCTGCAGGGCAAGGACAAGGCGCAGACCCTCGCCGAGTTCGGCGAGGAGCAGTTCATGCTGTGGCGCCGCTCCTACGACGTGCCGCCGCCGCCGATCGAGCCCGGCAGCGAGTACTCCCAGGACGACGACGCGCGCTACGCCTCGATCCCGCCGGAGCTGCGCCCCCGCACCGAGTGCCTCAAGGACGTCGTCCAGCGGATGCTCCCGTACTGGTACGACGGCATCGTGCCCGACCTCATCGACGGCAAGACCGTCCTGATCGCCGCCCACGGCAACTCGCTGCGGGCCCTGGTCAAGCACCTCGACGGCATCTCCGACGCCGACATCGCCGGCCTGAACATCCCCACGGGCATCCCCCTGTCCTACGACCTCGACACCTCCTTCCGCCCCGTCACCCCCGGCGGCCGCTACCTCGACCCCACGGCCGCCGCGGCCGCCATCGAGGCCGTCAAGAACCAGGGCAAGAAGTAAGTCTTCGACCTGACCATGCCCCCGACCTGCGGGTTCTTCCGCGGAGCGGGGGCATGCGTGTGAAAGGCCCTGGGCGTTTCGACGGCCGCGCCTTCGGACCTGACAGTGCGGCCTGACCGAGGCGGGGGTCAGGGGTGTTGGCGGGCTTCGGCCTGGGCGCCGGCTTCGCGGAGTGCGGCGACTGCTTGCCCGGCGGCGTCCTCGGGGAGGCGGGTGAGGACCACGACTGAGGCACGGTCGACCAGCGTCTTGCTGTGCCACAAGCTCAGACCGGTGAGCCGCCGC
>WRCZ01000481.1 GCA_009783685.1 Actinomycetes bacterium | reverse complement strand
CGCTGGACGCGGAGTACTGGGTGACCAACCTCCGTCAGGAGGTGCGCTTCGACGAGACCGTCCGGGCCCTGCTCGCCGACGGGTTCGGCTACTTCGTGGAGTCCAGCGCCCACCCGGTGCTGGCCGTGGGCCTGGCCGAGACGTTCGAGGACGCGGGCTCCGACGCCGTGGCGCTGGGCACGCTGCGTCGCGACGGGGGCGGCCAGGAGCGCTTCCTGACGTCCCTCGCCGAGGGCTGGGTGCGCGGCCTGCCCGTCGACTGGCAGGCCGTCTTCGCCGGAACCCCCGCCCACCGCGTGGACCTGCCCACCTACGCCTTCCAGCGGCAGCGCTACTGGCTGGAGGACGACGCCCCCGAGCCCGCCGCGATCGGCGGCCCGGCGGGCCACGGGGTGCCCGACGCCGTGGAGGAGGCGTTCTGGGCGGCCGTGGACGGCGGCGACGCCGACACGGTCGCCGGGGAACTGGGCGTCCTCACCGATCTGCCGCTGCGCGAGGCGCTGCCCGCGCTGTCCACCTGGCGCAAGCGCCGTCATGAGGCGTCCGCGGTCGACGGCTGGCGGTACCGGATCGGGTGGCGGCCGGTCGTGTCCCCGGCGCAGGCGCGGCTCACCGGCCGCTGGCTGCTGGTGCTGCCACCGGCCGAACGCTGCCCCGCGGAATGGGCGGACCTCGCCGAGGCGGCCCTGACCGGCCACGGCGCCCAGGTCGAGCGGCTGCACGTCGATGCCACGGATGCTCCGTCGACGGATACGGCGGCTGCCGCGGACGCGACCACCGCCGCAACCGGCACGGCCGACGGCACGACCCTCACCGCGGACCTGCGGGCCCGGATCGTCGGGGACGCGGGCGGCTCGGCCGCCCCCCTCACCGGTGTGCTGTCGCTGCTGGCGCTGGACGAGACCCCGGACCCCGCGCACCCGGCCGTCACGGCGGGGCTGGCCGCCACGGTCGCCCTGGTGCAGGGCCTGGTGGCCGTGGCGGAGGAGTCCGGTACCCAGCCGACGCTGTGGTGCGCGACACGCGGCGCGGTCTCGGTGGCACCGGGCGACCGGACGGCGTCGCCGGCGCAGGCGCAGGTCTGGGGCCTGGGCCGGGTGGTGGCGCTGGAGCACCCGCTGCTGTGGGGCGGCCTGCTGGACCTCCCGGCGGCACCGCTCGCGGACCTGTCGGACGGCGCGTCGGCCCGGGCCGTCCGTACTCTCGCGGCCGCCCTCGCCGGGATCGCCGACGAGGACCACCTGGCGCTGCGCCCGGACCTCGGCGGCCTGCTGGGCCGCCGCCTGCTGCGCGCCCCGGCCGCCGGTCTCCCCGCCGTCCGCGAGTGGCGGCCCGGCGGCACGGTGCTGGTCACCGGCGCCACCGGCGGCATCGGCGGGCACATCGCCCGCTGGCTGGCCGCCAACGGCGCCCCGCACCTGCTGCTGGTCGGCCGCCGCGGCGCCGACGCGCCGGGCGCGGCCGCCCTGGAGAAGGAGCTGGTCCAGGCCGGGGCCCGGGTCACGTTCGCCGCCTGCGACGTCGCGGACCGCGACGGGCTCGCCGCCGTGCTCGCCGGGATCCCGGCCGATGAGCCGCTGACCGCCGTGTTCCACGCCGCGGCCGTCCTCGACGACAGCGTCGTGGCGTACCTGACCCGTCCGCAGATGGAGCGGGTGCTGCGGGTCAAGGCGGGCGGCGCGGTCCACCTGCACGAGCTGACGCGGAAGATGGACCTGTCGGCGTTCGTGCTCTGCTCGTCGTTCGGCGCGACGTTCGGCCTGCCCGGGCTCGGCAACTACGCGCCCGGCAACGCGTTCCTGGACGCGCTGGCCGAGCGGCGCCGCGCCGAGGGGCTGCCCGGCACGTCGGTGGCCTGGGGCACCTGGGCGGACACCGGCATGGCCGCCGGGGACGTCGGCGCCCGGGGCCGGCTGGAGGGCATCCACGAGATGGCGCCCGCGCTGGCCGTGACCGCCCTGCAGCAGGCCCTGGACCGCGACGAGACGACCCCGGTGGTCATCGACCTGCGCTGGGAGCGGTTCGCGCCGGTCTTCCACGCCAAACGCCCGACCGCGCTGTTCGCGGAGATCCCCGAGGCGGTCGCGGCGCTGCGCAGCGGTGCCGCCGGCGAGGGGGACACCGCCGCGGCGGGCTCGGCCACCGCTGAGGGGCTGCGGTCCCGGCTGGCGGGACGGCCGTCCGCGGAACGGGAGCACGAACTGGTGGAACTGGTCCGCGCGCACGCCGCCGCGGTCACCAGCCACGTCACCCTGGACGGCGCCACCGGTGCGTCCATCGACCGGGACCGGCCGTTCCGCGAGCTGGGCTTCGACTCCCTGATGGCCGTCGAGCTGCGCAACCGGATCGGTGCCGCCACCGGGCTGGCCCTGCCGTCGACGCTCGTCTTCGACTTCCCGACCGCCGCGATCCTCGCCCGGCACCTGCACGAGGAACTGGGGCTGTCCGGTGGCGAGGACGCGGCCGCGACGCCGGGACTGGCCGAACTGGAGCAGCTCGAAGGCGCGTTGGCTGAGGCCCTGCCCGCCGGTCCGGCCCGCGCCAAGCTCGCCAGGCGCCTGGAGCGCCTGCTGTGGAAGGTCGGCGACGACGCGCCCGCCGCGGACGAGGCGCCGGACGGCGACGGCGGGGCCGTGACGGACGAGGACGCGCTGGGCGCCGCGAGCAACGAGGAGATCTTCGCCCTGATCGACCGTGAGCTGGGCACGTGACGACCCGCTCGTCTTCCGGCAACCCCACCCGCAGGTCCCCACGATCCCCGGAGTACACGCGATGACCAACCAGGCCCCGTCCACCGACGAGAAGAAGCTTCGCGACTACCTCAACAAGGTCATGACCGACCTGCGGCGCACCCAGCGCCGGCTGCGGACGGTCGAGGCGCAGAGCCAGGAGCCCGTCGCGATCATCGGCATGGCCTGCCGCTACCCGGGAGGAGTGCGGTCCCCCGAGCAGTTGTGGGACCTCGTCGCGGGGGAGGGGGACGCGATGTCGGGCTTCCCCGGCGACCGCGGCTGGGAGACCGACGGACTGCGGCTGTTCGACCCCGAGGGCGTCGAACTCGCCTGTGAGGGCGGCTTCGTGGACGGCGCCGCCGACTTCGACGCCGAACTGTTCGGCATCTCGCCGCGCGAGGCGCTGGCCATGGACCCGCAGCAGCGCCTGGTGCTGGAGTCCGCGTACGAGACCTTCGAGCACGCCGGCATCGCCCCCGCCGCGCTGCGCGGCAGCCGCACCGGCGTCTTCGTCGGGGCGTCCTACACCGGGTACGGCGCCGACGTCGCGCAGATACCCGAGGGCCTTGAGGGCTACACGATGACGGGGTCCGCGAACAGCGTGGTCTCCGGCCGGGTGTCCTACACCTTCGGCCTGGAGGGCCCGGCGCTCACCGTCGACACCGCGTGCTCCTCGTCCCTGGTCGCCGTGCATCTGGCCGTGCAGTCGCTGCGCAGCGGGGAGTCCGAACTCGCCCTGGCCGGCGGGGCGATGGTGATGCCGAGCCCGATGGAGTTCGTCGAGTTCAGCCGCCAGCAGATGCTCGCACCCAACGCCCGCTGCAAGGCGTTCGCCGCCGCCGCGGACGGCACCAGCTTCTCCGAGGGCGCGGGCCTGCTGCTGCTGGAACGGCTCTCCGACGCCCGCCGCAACGGCCACCGGGTACTGGCCGTGGTCCGCGGGTCCGCGGTCAACCAGGACGGCGCCAGCAACGGCCTGACCGCCCCCAACGGCCCCTCGCAGCGGCGCGTCATCGAGGCCGCCCTCGCCGACGCCCGGCTCACCGGTGGCGAGGTGGACGCCGTCGAGGCGCACGGCACCGGCACCACGCTCGGCGACCCCATCGAGGCGCAGGCGCTGCTCGCCACCTACGGAAGGGAGCGCCCCGCCGGCCGGCCGCTGTGGCTGGGGTCGGTGAAGTCCAACATCGGGCACACGCAGGCCGCGGCGGGCGTCGCGGGCGTGATCAAGATGGTGGAGGCCCTCCGGCACGGCGTGCTGCCGCGCACTCTGCACGTGGACGCGCCGACCCCGCAGGTCGACTGGTCCAGCGGAGCCGTCGAGCTGCTGACCGAGGCCCGGGAGTGGCCGGCCGCCGAGGACCGGCCGCGGCGCGCGGGCGTGTCCGCCTTCGGCATCAGCGGCACCAACGCGCACGTCGTGCTGGAGGCGGCGACCGCGCCCGTGGAGGCCGACGAGACAGAACCCGCCATGGAGGACGGGCCGTTGGGCCCGCTGACGGTCGTGCCGTGGCCGGTCTCCGGCCGCTCGGCCGCCGCCCTGCGCGCCCAGGCGGACCGGCTGCGCGGGTACGCGGGCGACACGGACGCACCGGCCCTGGCCGACATCGGCCGGGCCCTCGCCCTCACCCGCGCCGAGCACGAGCACCGCGCCGTCACCGTCGGCACCGACGTCAAGTCCGCGCTCGGCGCACTCGGTTCGCTGGTGGAGGGCGCGCCGGCGCTCGGACTGGTGTCCGGGGCGGTCCGGCCCGGTGCCGGACGGGTGGCGTTCGTCTTCCCTGGGCAGGGCTCTCAGTGGGCGGGCATGGCGATGGGGCTGCTGGCCTCCTCGCCGGTGTTCGCGGCCAGCATGGCGGAGTGCGACGAGGCGCTCGCGCCGCACGTCGGCTCGTCGGTGATCGAGGCCGTCCGCACCGGCGCGCTGGACGATGTGGTCGTCGTCCAGGGGGCGTTGTGGGCGGTGATGGTGTCCTTGGCCGAGGTGTGGCGGTCGGTGGGCGTGGAGCCCGGTGCCGTCATCGGTCACAGTCAGGGGGAGATCGCCGCCGCGTGCGTCGCCGGTGCGCTGTCCGTGCAGGACGCGGCGAAGGTGGTGGCGCTGCGGGCGCGGGCCATTCGCGGAACGCTGTCCGGCAACGGAGGCATGGTCTCCGTGGCGTTGCCCGCCGAAGCGGTGCGCGAGCGGATCGCGCG
>WRCZ01000480.1 GCA_009783685.1 Actinomycetes bacterium | reverse complement strand
TCTTCCGCCCGTCGAGCCCGGTGCCCGCGGACCTGGAGCACCTGTACCTGCCGCCGCCGCCGACGGGCTGAGCGCGGCGCCGGAGGGGCCGTCACGGTGCGGGCCGGTCCGGGCAGGTCCGGCTCTCCCGCCGGTCACGGCAGGAGGGGCCGGGCGAACCGCCTTGCCCGGCGGCCGGGTTGACGGCCGGTCCCGGGACCGGGACCGTGGCCGCCCCCGCGCTGGGGGCGGCCACGGTCCGGCGGGACTCAGTCCGTGTAGCCGGAGTTACCGGAGTATCCGGAGCTGCCGGAGTATCCGGCGGGTTCCCGCGGCCGCACCGGCTCCCCGGCGGTACGCGGGCCGAACGGCCGCACCGGGCCGCGCGCCAGGCGGTGGGCGCCGAGCGCGACGAGGACGGCGAGCAGCCCGCCGCCGCCCGTCCACAGCCAGCGCGGCGACCACCAGGTCCCGGCCCAGCCGCCCGAGGGCGCCAGATCAGGGCCGTTGGCGGTGACCACGGGCGTGACGGAGCCGTCGACGGCCTGCCGTCCCGCGGTCCCGTGCGAGTTCGCGGTGATCGCCGCCTGCACGGGCAGGCCCAGGTCGGTCTGCGGCATGTCGAGGACCGCAAGGCGCAGGTAGTACGCGCCGCGCAGCGGGTCGTTCGACCACGGCTCGGCGAACGAGCGCACCGCCCGCAGGGTGCAGGCGAGTTCGACGGTGGTGGCGTCGGCCGCGGCGGTGCGGGTCTGCATCCCGTACCGGCACGGCTGGCGGCGGCGCAGCCCGTCGTAGACGTCGATCTGCCAGGTGGAGGCGCCGTGGCGGGCCGCGGTCGACGGGAACGTCACCGTGGCCTTGACGGTGACGTTCTGCCCGGTGTCCGCCGGGAACGTCCAGTACAGGTAGTCGCCGGTGGAGGCGCTGGCCGTCGCCTGCTGCCCCTGCTTGACCGGCGTCGCGGTACGGAAGTTGGTGCCGGCCTCGGTGGGCGGGGCGTCGTCGGACGACGAGGAGCCCGACGCGGAGGCGCTGGCCCCGGGCGTGGCGGGTGTCGTGGTGGCGGAGTCGTCGGCCCGGGCCGCCGGGGCGACGAGCACGGCGAGGCCGGCCAGGCCCGCGGCGGCGAGCAGGGAGGCCATCGGCCTGCGGGTACGGGTGCGCATCACAGGGCCCTCCCGGTGTTGAGGCGCCAGCGGGCGATCCAGCCGGTGAACAGGCCGAGGACCGCTCCCGTCAGGGCGAGCGTGCCGAGCAGCCACCAGCCGCGGCCGAGGCCGAAGAAGGCGACGTCGGACGGCTGGTCGGGGCTCTTGACCAGGTCGATGGACAGCTCGACCGGCAGGCCCGGGGTGGTCTTGACCGACGCGGGAGCCGAGAAGGAGTTGCCGACCTGCAGGCAGACGGTCTCGGCCGGGGTGTCGGAGTCGGCGGACGGCTTGGGGTAGCGGATGCCCGCGGAGACGGCGTCGGTGCGGCCGGTGCCGCCCTCGTCGTCGCGGACGATCTCCCGGCCGTGCACGGTCACCCCGCGCAGCAGCACGCCGTAGTTCGCGTTGACCGCACGGTCGTCGGCGACGCTGACGGACGCCCGCAGTTCCTGGCCCGGCTTGACCTGCACGCGGTACCAGCGGTTCTCGGAGAACATCTCGCGGTCGGTCCAGAGGCCCTGCTTGAGTTCGGGTGCGGTGTCGCAGGTCGCGGCGCCCTGGGTGGCGACGGGCGTGACGGTGCGTTCGTCGCTGCGCCCGACCAGCTGCTTGACCTTGCTGGTGAGTTGCTGGCGGTGCTGGACGGTGGTGTAGCTGCCGCCGGTCGCCCCGGCGATGCAGCTGAGCTGGTTGCGGGTGCTGGCGTCGGGGATGAGGCCGAGGGTGTCGATGACGAGGTGGACGCCCTGGGCGGCGATCTCGCGGGCCACGTCGCACGGGTTGGTCGGACCGCAGGTGTCCTCGCCGTCGGTGATCAGCACCATGCGCCGGGTGCCGTCACCGCCCTTGAGGTCGGCGGCGGCGGCGAGCAGCGCCGGGCCGATCGGCGTCCAGCCGGTCGGCGCGAGGGTGGCCACGGCGGCCTTGGCCTCGGTCCGGTTCAGCGGGCCCACCGGGTAGAGCTGGCGGGTGTCCTTGCACCCGGTCTTCCGGTTGTTGCCGGGGTAGTCGGCGCCCAGGGTGCGTATGCCCAGTTGGACGTCGGGCGGCGTGGAGTCGAGGACGTCGTCGAACGCCTGCTTGGCGGCGGACATCCGGGACTGGCCGTCGATGTCCCGGGCGCGCATCGAGCCGCTCACGTCCAGCACGAGCTCGACCTTCGGGGCGGGTTGGGCGGCCGGTTCGTCGGCGGCCGCGCCCGTTGCGAGCGGGCCGCACGCGAGCAGGGTCAGTAGGCCGCACACCGCTCCCGCGGTCGGCAGCTTTCTCATGATCATCGCAGGGATCGTAGTGAAGTCCGGCCGAATCCCGAAGTCGGCTGGTCACAGCGGTGGTTGAACGGGCCTCAGCGGCTTTGACATTTCTTTACAACCCGGTTGGCGGCCGTGTCGTCTCTCCTCGCGATTCCCCGGTCCGGGCGGTTCGGACCGCCCGGCGCCCGGCAGACGGGCGCCGGGGGCCTGCGGGAGAGTAGGAAGAGGGAGAGCAGGACATGCGCAGCAGTTCTCTGGCCGCCGGTGCGGCGGCCGTCGCGATCGCCGCGCTCGGCGTCGTTCCCGCGACCGCGTCGGCGGCCGCTCCGGTGCGCGACGCGACGGGGACCCCCATGTGCGCCACCTCGCAGCTGACCGCCTCGCTGAGCGGCAGCGAGGGCGCGGCCGGCAGCCTGTTCCGGAACCTGGTGCTGACCAACCACAGCGCGACGACGTGCCACCTCACCGGGTTCCCCGGGGTGTCGCTGCTCGACGCGGGCGGCAAGCAGATCGGCCAGCCGGCGACCCGCGAACGCGAGGGCTACCAGCCGGTGGTGCTCAAGCCCGGCGGCTCGGCGAGCGACACCATCCACACCGTCAACCACATGGGCAGCTGCCTGCCCACGTCGGCGAGCCTGCGGGTCTACCCGCCGGGGAACCGGGCGTCCCTGGTCGTCCCGGCCAAGATCGCCAACTGCGACAACCTGTTCACCATCACGCCGATGACCGCGGGCAGCGGCGGCAACCCGGTCGGCTCCGGGCCCACCGGCGGCAGCACGCCCACGCCGTCCCCGACCAGCTCCGGAAGCCAGGTCACGGCCGTGCCGAGCGGCGCTCCCGACACCGGCCTCGCGGCCGGCTCCTCGGGCGGCGGCGGCACCCCGCTGGCCCTGGTCGCCGGGGGCGTGGTCGTGGCCGGCGGGATCGGCGTGGCGGCGGCCCGGCGCCGCAAGTCCCAGGCGCGGGCCCGGGGCTGAGCATTGAGCCACTCCCCCGCGCACACCCCTGCCACCGCGTGCTCCCGCACGCCTGCCCCCTCCGCGGCCCGACGGGCCCGGGCCGGGCGCCGGACGCCTCCCCGGGGCGCCGCGCCCGGGCCCGCCGCGGCCATGAGAAGGGCGCTGGCCGCGGTCGCGGTGGCGCTGGTGTGCGGGTGCTCGGCGACGACGGGGGCTCAAGTCCCCTCGGACGGCGGCTCGGTGACCGCGGTGTCGCCGGCCGCCGGGTCGCACGCCCCCGCACCCTCCGGCGCCGCCCCCGCGGCGGCCCGGCCGATGCCGCGGTCGCTGCCGGAGCGGCTTCGCATCCCGTCGATCGGCGTCGACACCTCGGTGATGTCGCTGGGTCTGGCGGCGGACGGGACCGTGGCGGTGCCGCCGATCGCCGCCCACGCCCCGGCCGGCTGGTACAAGGGCTCCCCGACGCCGGGGCAGACCGGGCCCTCGGTGATCCTCGGCCATGTGACCGTGGGCGTGTACGGCGACGGGGTGTTCGTGCACCTGAAGCGGATGCGGCCGGGCCAGCGGATCACCGTCACCCGGCAGGACGGCTCGGTGGCCACGTTCGCCGTGGACTCCGTGCAGACGGTCTCCAAGGCGCACTTCCCGACGGAGGCGGTGTACGGGAACGTCGACCACCCCGCGCTGCGTCTCATCACGTGCGGAGGCACCCGGGTGAGCGGGGGCGGCGGCTACACGGACAACGTGATCGTCTACGCCTCGCTGGTCGCGGGCTCGTGAGCGGGGAGCACGCGGCCGCGGGTACCGTCAGCACGACACGAGTGAGGAGAGCGGACATCCGGTCTCATGAGCGCGCCGCCGCCGAGCTGTTCACGGCCCTGTACCCGCGGCTGGCGGGCTGGGTCCGGCGGCTCGTGGACGACGACGGGACCGCTCACGAGATCGCCTCGGAGGCGTTCACCCGCCTGTGGGCGCGCTGGACGAAGGTCGAGGAGCCGAGCGGCTTCCTCTATGTGACCGCGGCGAACCTGGTCAGGGACCACTGGCGCAAACTGGAGCGCGAACGGCGTGCGTTGCGCCGGGTCACCACGGAGGAAGCGTTGAGGCCGCAGCCGCAGGAGTCGGATCCGTCGGTGCGCATGCTCGTCCAGGCGCTGCCCGAACGGCTGCGCAACCCGGCGCTGCTGTACTACTACGCGGACCTGCCGGTCCGCGAGGTGGCCGCGCTGCTCGGCCGCAACGAGGGGACTGTCAAGGCCGACCTGCACGCGGCCCGTGAACTGCTCCGCGCCAAGCTCGGGGGTCGCCATGACCGTATTTCCTGACGACCACCGCGACGGCGACCTCGGCGGGCGCCCCGGCGGCGAGGGAGCCGACCCGCTGGAGCAACTGCTGCGGCCGCAGGTGGAGTTCCTGGCGGTGCCGGCCGGCGCGTTCGAGCAGATCCGGCGCAGGGCGGCGCGGCGCAGGCGGGTGCGCGCCGCGGTCGGCGGCGGCACGGCGGTGGCGGTGGCCGCCGGCGCGCTGTACCTGGCCGGCTCGCTGTCCTCCGGCGGCACCGACGAGGAGGTCGGTCCGCCGGCC
>WRCZ01000479.1 GCA_009783685.1 Actinomycetes bacterium | reverse complement strand
GGGCGGTGACGACCTGCGGCCCGCAGTCGGGCTGGTCGCGCAGTTCCCCGCGCCCCTGCGGGGCACGTCCTGCCCCACGGGGGCGCGTTGCCGTCGCACGGCCCGCGCGTGGTTGCTCGCGCAGTTCCTCGCGCCCCCTGCGGGGCTCTTCCTGCCCGGCAGGGCAAAGCGTTGCCGTCGGGCGGCCCGCGGATCCCTGCGGAAAAGGGGGAAGGGGCGCACCCCGGGGAATGGGGTGCGCCCCGGTGGGGCTGAGGGCGTCAGCCCTTGAAAGCGGTGGTGCCGTTCGGCGTACCGAGCCCGGTCGGCCCGTCATACCCGGACTTCGCCGTGCACAGGTAAGAGCTGGAGCACGACCCGTTGGACCCGCTCGTCACGTCGTTCAGCGACGACGTGTGCGCGTACGGGAAGGACGCCGGGGTCGAGCCCGAGGACGGCGTCCCGGCCAGGGCGTACACCGAGGCGATGATCGGCGAGGACGCGCTGGTGCCGCCGAACACCTCCCAGCCGCTGTCGCCGCCGTAGGAGTCGTAGACCGCGACACCGGTCGCCGGGTCGGCGACCGCGGACACGTCCGCGATGGTGCGCTTGGCGCAGCCCGTGTCGGTCTGCCAGGTCGGCTTGGCGTCGTAGGCCGAGCAGCCGGAGCCGGTGCCGGACCACACGGTGTCGGTCCAACCGCGCGTGGTGGAGGACTTCTTCAGCGACGTGCCGCCGACCGCGGTCACGTACTTCGAGGCCGCCGGGTACTCCGCGCCGTAGCCGCTGTCACCGGCGCTGACGGTGATCGCCACCCCGGGGTGGTTGAAGTACGAGCTGTCGTACGAGGTGTCCGAGGACGACTCGCCGCCGCCGTAGCTGTTGGACACGTACTTCGCGCCCAGCGACACCGCGGTGTTGACGGACTTGCCGAGGTTGGCCATCGTCGCGGAGGTCGCCTCGACCAGCAGGATGTGGCAGCTCGGGCAGGTGGCGCTGACCATGTCCAGGTCGAGGGATATCTCCTCGGCCCAGCCGGCGTCGGCGCTGGGCAGCGTCGAAGTGCCGCTCTGGCCCACCTTCTTGAAGCATCCGTTGGCCGTGGTGCACGCGGGCAGTCCGTACTGCGCGCGGTACGTCGCCAGGTCGGACTCGGCGTTGGGGTCGTCGTACGCGTCGACGATCGCCACCGTCGCCCCGGACCCGCCGGTGGACGGCAGGGCGTAGGCGCTCTGCAGGTCTGAGGGGCCGTAACCGGACGGGGTCGCCGCCGGGTTGACCGAACGGGCGGACGCTGCCAGCGAGTTGGCGCCGCTGGTGACCTTCAGCGCCTTGCAGGCCATCACGCCGGGGTGGGTGCTCACGGCACAGGAGCGGACGGTCGTCAGATCGTGCGACGCGGCAGCGGCACCCGCGGCGGGGGAGAGGGCGAAACCGGTGACGGCCAGGCCGGCCGCCGCGGTGAGGGCGATACCGGCGCGGCGGGCCGCCGGGGTGGGGATCGATCGCAAGCTGATGCCTCCGTATGTGGGGTTAGGGCATGGTGCGTGCGGGTTGAGTGATGTCCCTGCTGCGTAGGGTGAGCAGTGGGATGCCTGGGACCGTAGGACTGACGAGCGCACGTCAACAAGATGGAAGAGGGAAGCTATACCTCCGCTTTACTCGCGAGTAGCGAGGAGGAACGCGCTTTCTTGGGAGTCAATGCGCAGGTGGACGCGTGTAGATGGGGCGCCCACCGAACGTGTGTGCAGATCCTGTGTGCGGCCGGTGGGCGGCTCTTCGCGGGGTGCGGGCGCGGCCCCGCGGGGACGACTTTTCACGGGCCGCCGCCGGCTTCTCGTCGCGCCCGAGCCGGGGCTCTCGTCGTGCTCGTCCCGCGCCGACCGGACCGGAATGCGGCGCGCCGCACCCCCGCCCGCGGGGCCGCCGGGGCCGCGCGGGATAGTGGTGGGGTGAGTGCCGTACCGCCGCCGCGCGCAGAAGAGGACGCCCAGGCCCCGACGGGCACCGTCGACGACCGGCCGGCCGCCGAGGCCGGATCCGCCGCGGCGGCGCCGTCCGACGCCCGGCGCACCGCCATGCGCGCCCTTGCCGCGGCCCTCCCGCTGGGTGCCATCGGCGCCGCGCTGGTGCTGCTCGGCTCCGGCAAGACATGGAGCAACGGCCTGGCCGAGTTCGCCGGCACCGGGCTGCACGTCCGCGCCACGGGCACCGCCACCACCGCGCTGCCCGGCGCGCTCGCCCTCGTCGGCCTGGCCTCCCTGGTCGCGGTCTTCGCGGTCCGCCGCGCCGGCCGCTACGTGGTGACCGGACTGCTGACCCTCAGCGGACTCGGCGCCGTCGTCACCACCCTCGCCCACCGCTCCGACCGCCACGCCCTGAACGCCGCGGCCGCCGGGGCCACCGGACTGCGCCACGCCACGGCCACCCACGCGTCCACCACCAGCTGGCCGCTGGTCGTCGCCGCGGGCGGCGTGCTGCTGCTCCTCGCCGGCCTGCTCGCGCTGCGCTACGGGCAGCACTGGCCGGCGATGTCCAGCCGCTACGACCGCAAGGGCGGCGCGGCGACCGCTCCCCGCCGGGCGCCCGCCCCCGTCGACCCCGACCGGGCCGAGGACCTGTGGAAGGCGCTGGACCGCGGCGAGGACCCGACGCAGTCGCCCGGCTGACCTCGGCGTACAACGGGCCCCCGTGCACGGTTCGGGAGCCGCACGCGCAACAATGGACATGTAGGGGGCGCCCCGGGCGTCCGCGACCGAACGACCCGACCGCGAACCTCTGAGGGAGCACTCATGGCGGCACAGCACGACCACGGACACACCCCCGCCGCCTGGACCGGCGTGATCATCGCCTTTGTCGGCTTCTGTGTGGCCGGCGTCTTCACCGTCGCCGCGCAGCCGGCCGGTTTCTGGGCCGGCATGGGGATCATCCTGCTGGGAGCGGTCGTCGGCGGAATCATGCGGACCATGGGCCTGGGCAGCAAGACCGAGCCCCTGGAGCTCACCCCGGCCACGACCGACGAGGAGCCGCGCGTTCACGCGAACGCGTGAACTCCCGCAGCTGACCGGCCCCGGCAGCCCGTGGACCGGCCCCAGCCGGCCGGGTCTGCCGAGTGCGGCCGTACCAGGCCCTGATGGGCCGTCCCGCCGGCACCGGAAGGTGCCCGCACCCCAGGCGCAGCCGCCGGACCCCAAGGTCCGCGAGCTGCGCCTTCGCGCGTCCCGGCGCAGACTCGACGCGTGAACCCCCAGCGCACGCCCGGCGTGGCCGTCCCGCCCGAACCGCTCGTCCCGCCCGCGGCACCGGCAGGGCGCGGGCCGCGGGCAAGCGACGGACAGCGGCCCTGGCCGCTCGTCCCGCCCGGGCCGGCGGCCGTCCGGGAGCCCGCGGGGCCGCCCGCCCGGCCCGCCGCAGCGGCCCTGCGCCGTGCCGCCGTGCCCCTCGCGGTGCTGGGCAGCGTGGTCGCCGCGTTCGGTTACGTCGCGGCCGTCGACCCGAACAGCCCCGGCCACTACCCGGTGTGCCCGCTGCTCCACTACACCGGCGTGTACTGCCCCGGCTGCGGCGGGCTGCGCGGCGCCCACGCCCTGGCCCACGGCCACCTCGGCACCGCCCTGCACGACAACGCGCTGGCCGTCGCCGGGTACGTGGTCTTCGCCGTCGTGTGGACCGGCTGGTGCGTCGCCGCGCTGCGCGGCAGGCCGTTCACGCCGACCCTCACCCGCAGCCACCGGTGGGCGTTCTGGGCCCTGCTGATCGCCTTCGGAGTTGTCCGGAACCTGCCCTTCGGCACGGCGCTCGCACCGTGACGACGACGCGCCCGCCGGGACCGCGGGCAGTGGCATCTGTCCAGGTGATGGGACCCGGCAGTGGTGGATTCGGGCACTCCGCCCCCCTCCCGATACCATCAGGAGTGCCGGCGGATCACGCCGCTGGCTTGATCGTTTCGCTGCTCGTCCCGGCCGGAAAGGGAGTTCTCGCGTGAGTGTGCTCGACGAGATCATCGACGGAGTCCGGGCTGACCTCGCCGAGCGACAGGCCCGGGTGTCCCTCGACGAACTCAAGGAGCGGGCCGCGCGGGCCCGCGACGCGCAGGACGGCGTCGCGGCGCTGAGCGGGGACAGCGTCAAGGTCATCTGCGAGGTCAAGCGGTCGAGCCCGTCCAAGGGCGCGCTGGCCGCCATCGCGGATCCCGCGGGGCTGGCCGCCGACTACGAGGCGGGCGGCGCGGCCGCGATCAGCGTCCTCACCGAGCAGCGCCGCTTCGGCGGGTCGCTGGCGGACCTGGAGGCCGTCCGCGGCCGGGTCGACATCCCGGTGCTGCGCAAGGACTTCATCGTCACCGCCTACCAGCTGTGGGAGGCCCGCGCCTACGGTGCGGACATCGCGCTGCTGATCGTCGCGGCCCTGGACCAGCCCGCGCTGGAGTCGCTCATCGAGCGCGCGGAGTCCATCGGGCTCACCCCGCTCGTCGAGGTCCACGACGAGGAGGAGGTCCAGCGGGCGGTCGACGCGGGGGCCCGCGTGATCGGCGTCAACGCGCGCAACCTCAAGACGCTCGAGGTGGACCGGGGGACGTTCGCCCGGGTCGCCCCGGAGATCCCCGACCACATCGTGAAGATCGCCGAGTCGGGTGTGCGCGGGCCGCACGATCTGATCGCGTACGCGAACGACGGGGCGAACGCGGTGCTTGTCGGGGAGTCGCTGGTCACGGGGCGCGACCCCAAGGCTGCGGTCGCGGATCTCGTTGCGGCGGGGGCGCATCCTGCTCTGCGGTTCGGCCGCAACTAGCCCCTCGACGGTTCCCGTCCGGGGCTGCCTCCCGCCCCCTCCGCGGGCTGCCCCCACCCTCCGGCCTGCGGCCCGCGGTCAAATGGGCTGCGCTCACCCTGCGGCCTGCGGCCCGCGGTCAAATGGGCTGCGCTCACCCTGCGGCCTGCGGCCCGCCGTCAAATGGGCTGCGC
>WRCZ01000478.1 GCA_009783685.1 Actinomycetes bacterium | reverse complement strand
TGAGCGCGCAGTTCCCCGCGCCCCAGACGGGGCGCACCCCACCGTGCGAACAGCGCACCACCGCCGTGGCTGAGCGCGCAGTTCCCCGCGCCCCTGACGGGGCGCAGCCCGCCGTGCGAACGGCGCGGCACCGTCGGGGCTGGGCGCGCTGGGGGACCCCGCGCCCCTGAGGGTGACCGCACACCGCGAGGTGAACCCGGACAGGGCCGAGCCCGGAAAAGTGGAGGCAGCTCGGTTGGAGGGTGGGCGCGGCCCGCAGGGCTGGAGGCAGCTCGATGGGAGGGGGAGGCACCCCGCGAGGGGGAGCTAGTCGCGGCGGGAGAGGAGCCAGGGCTCGACCACGCCGAGGCCGCGGACCGGCCGCCGCCACATCGGCTGCAGAGCGAAGCGATACTTCTCGGCGGAGCCGGCGTCCACCTCGGCCTCGGAGATGGGCGCCTCGCCCGCCTCGCCGAGCGCCTCGGCGAAGTCGCCGTCGACGAGGACGGCGTCCCGCGGCGCTATCGACGTCAGCCGGGACGCCAGGTTCACCGTCGTCCCGAACACGTCACCCATCCGGGTGGTCACCGTGCCGAACGCCATGCCGACCCGCAGCGCCGGCATCGTCTCGTCGCCGGTCATCGTCTCGATCAGCCGCATGCCGATCTCCGCGGCGGTGCCGGGGTCGTCGGCGACGAACAGCACCTCGTCGCCGAGCGTCTTGATCAGCCGCCCGCCGTACGCGGCGACCTGGTCCGCCGCGGTGGTCTCGAACGCCTCGACCAGCTCGCCGAGTTCCTCCTCCTCCAGGCGGCGGGTGAGCCGGGTGAAGCCGACCAGGTCGGCGAAGCCGACGGCCAGCCTGCGGTCCACCGCCTCCTCGTCGTCGGACTGGACGACCCTGCTGGTGGCGGCGGCGACCTGGCGGCGCCACACGTAGATCAGGAACTCCTCCAGCTCGGGCAGGAGCAGCTCCACCAGCGGGTAGGCCACCTCGGCGCGGGTCATGCCGGGCTCGGGGGGCTCGGTGAGGCCCTCCAGGAAGGAGTCGGTCTGCCAGTCGGCCAGCCGGGCGGTGGTCTGCCCGGTGGAGCGGGCCACCTGGATCGCCATCGACTCGCTCAGCAGGCCCGCCTCGACCAGACCGGCGAGCCGTCGCAGCGCCAGCACGTCCGCCTCGGTGAGCGCCTTGGCCTGGCCGATGTCGGCGAAGCCCATGGCCCGCCAGAAGCGGGACGCGAGGTCCATCGAGACGCCGGCCGTGCGGGCGGCCTGGAAGGGCGTGTAGCGGCGGGGCGCGCCGAGGATGAGCTGTTCGAGCCGCAGGGCGAGCGGGTGCTCGCCGCCCTCCGCGACCGTGCCGGAGTCGGGCTCCGCACCCTCGTCGCCGGCGTACTCGTCGGCGGGGTCGGCGCCGTGCGGTTCCGGGGCGGTGCCCGGATCCGGGGGGAACGGCTCGTCCGGCTGGGCCTGGTCCATGGGTTACCGCCCGGCCCCTGAAGAATCCCTGCGCACAGCCCTTCCGATCATCGAGACGACGCAGCCCCTCAACGATACGGCAGGTGTGCCCTAGCTCACTCTCGTCGGGACGGGCCGGCTCACCGGGACGGCCGGAGGTGGACGATGTCGCCCGCGCCGACCGGCTGCTCCCCGTCGGGACCGGCGATCACCAGCCGGCCGTCGCCGTCGACCGCGACCGCGGTGCCGGCCAGCTCGCGGCCGCCGGGCAGTTCGGCGCGCACCTGGCGGCCCAGGGTGGCGCAGCCGGCCGCGTAGGTCTGGTCGAGGCGACAGGCGCTCGGGTCGCCGCCCGCGGCGCGCCAGGCGGTGTACCAGTCGGCCAGGGAGCGCAGCACGGCCCGCAGCAGCGGGTCCCGGTCGGTGACCGCGGCGCCGGCCAGGGCGAGCGAGGAGGCGGTGGGCACCGGCAGTTCACCGGCCCGCAGCGAGACGTTGACACCGATGCCGAGGACGACGGCGGTGTCGCCGGCCCGCTCGGCGAGGATGCCGCCGGTCTTGCGCTCCTCGCCGCCGGTGGTCACCAGCAGGTCGTTGGGCCACTTGAGCGCCGTGTCCACTCCGGCGGTGCGGGACAGCGCGGTGGCGGTGGCCACGCCGGCGAGCAGCGGCAGCCAGCCCCAGCGGTGCACCGGCACCGGCGCGTGGCCGCCGCCGGATTCACCCGGTCGGAGCAGCACCGAGAAGAACAGGCCGGACCGCGCGGGGGCGCTCCAGGCGCGGTCGAGCCGGCCGCGCCCCGCGGTCTGCTCCTCGGCGACCAGCACCGCGCCCTCAGGTGCTCCCTGCTGGGCTTTCGCCGTCAGGTCGGCGTTGGTGGAGCCGGTCGCGGGGACCACCTCGAGGGCGCTCCACACCCCGTCATGACCGACCACCGCCCGGCGGAGCGCGGCGGCGTTGAGCGGCGGGCGGTCGAGGTCCGACCAGGGGCTTGAGGTCATGCCACCACCCTACGAGCGGGCACCGGAGTGTGGTGAACGCCGCAGTGCCGGTACCCCAGCGTCGCCACTACGCTACGGAACACAGCGTTACTCGCCAGTTAAACAATCGAGCCGTCACAGCGCCGAGAGCAGGAGAGCCGTCCCCATGGCCGACCCTGAGTACGACATCCACACGACTGCGGGGAAGCTCGCCGACCTGCAGCGCCGTATCGAGGCGGCGACGCACGCGGGATCGCAGCGCGCGGTGGAGAAGCAGCACGCGAAGGGCAAGCTGACCGCCCGTGAGCGGGTCGAACTCCTCCTGGACGAGGGCTCGTTCACCGAGCTGGACGAGTTCGCCCGGCACCGCTCCACCAACTTCGGCCTGGAGGCCAACCGCCCCTACGGGGACGGCGTGGTGACCGGCTACGGCACCGTCGACGGCCGCCCGGTCGCGGTGTTCTCGCAGGACTTCACGGTCTTCGGCGGCGCGCTCGGCGAGGTCTTCGGCGAGAAGATCGTCAAGGTCATGGACTTCGCGCTGAAGACCGGCTGCCCGGTCATCGGCATCAACGACTCGGGCGGCGCCCGCATCCAGGAGGGCGTCACCTCGCTGGGCATGTACGGCGAGATCTTCCGCCGCAACACCCATGCGTCGGGCGTGATCCCGCAGATCAGCCTGATCACCGGCCCGTGCGCGGGCGGCGCGGTGTACTCCCCGGCGATCACCGACTTCGTGGTGATGGTCGACCAGACCTCGCACATGTTCATCACCGGTCCGGACGTCATCAAGACGGTCACCGGTGAGGACGTCGGCATGGAGGAGCTGGGCGGCGCGCGCACCCACAACACCATGTCGGGCAACGCCCACCACCTGTCGGGCGACGAGAAGGACGCGTTCGAGTACGTCAAGGCGCTGCTGTCCTACCTGCCGAGCAACAACCTGGAGGAGCCGCCGTCGTACCCGGCCGAGGCGGACCTGGAGGTCAGCGCCGAGGACCTCGAACTCGACGGGCTGATCCCGGACTCGGCGAACCAGCCGTACGACATGCACAAGGTCGTCGAACACGTCCTGGACGACGGGGAGTTCCTGGAGACGCAGTCGCTGTTCGCGCCGAACATCATCACCGGGTTCGGGCGGATCGAGGGCCGGCCGGTGGGCGTGGTCGCCAACCAGCCGCTGCAGTTCGCCGGTTGCCTGGACATCAACGCCTCGGAGAAGGCGGCGCGTTTCGTCCGCACCTGCGACAGCTTCAACGTCCCGGTGGTCACCTTCGTCGACGTCCCCGGGTTCCTGCCCGGCACCAGCCAGGAGTGGGACGGCATCATCCGCCGCGGCGCCAAGCTGATCTACGCCTACGCCGAGGCCACCGTGCCGCTGATCACGATCATCACGCGCAAGGCGTACGGCGGCGCGTACGACGTGATGGGCTCCAAGCACCTGGGCGCGGACCTCAACCTGGCCTGGCCGACGGCCCAGATCGCGGTGATGGGCGCGCAGGGCGCGGTCAACATCCTGCACCGCCGCACCCTCGCCGAGGCGGAGACGCCCGAGGCCGCCGAGGAGCTGCGCCAGCAGCTGATCACGGACTACGAGGACACGCTGCTCAACCCGTACGTCGCGGCGGAGCGCGGCTACGTGGACGCGGTCATCCCGCCGTCGCAGACCCGGCCGCAGCTGGTGAAGGCGCTGCGGACGCTGCGCAACAAGCGGGAGAGCCTGCCGCCGAAGAAGCACGGCAACATCCCGCTGTAGGGCGCGGGTTGTTGCAGACACGGGTGTCGCGGCGCGGGGTGTCGCGCGTGACAAGAGACGGACAGCAGAGCCGGAGAGGAGCGTTCCCGTGGTGATCAAGGTGGAGCGGGGAAGGCCGACCCCGGAGGAGCTCGCGGCCGTCGTGGCCCTCGTCCAGGCGCGGGCCGCGGCGGCGGAGCCCGCCGCCGACGGCCCGTCCCGCCGGGCGGTGTGGGCCGACCCGGGGCGCAACCTGCCGCGCCGGGTTCCGGCACCGGGCCCGGGCGCGTGGCGCACGTCGGTCTGGCCGGCCTGACGCCCGGGCGCCGTCCGGGACGCTGTGGCGGTTGCGATGCCGGGCGCCTCGCGGGGCGCCAGGATGCGGTTGGTGCGCGAGCGACGGGTGCGGTCTCGGGGAACTTCTGAGTACCCGTACTCAGGCGCGCGGGCAGTGGGAGCGCGACCCTTGGATCATGCTGTGGTCGGACGATCCGCACGACGAGCCTCCCGAAGAGATGCGCCGGGTGCAGGCGATGCTGCGCCGGGCGATGCTGCTCGTGGCGCTGGCCGCAGCGGTGGTGATGGCGTTCAGCGCCTGGCGCGCGTGACCTCGGGCGCGGCGCGCCCGCCGGCCCTGGGCAGGGGGCGGCGGGCGGTGTTCACCCCCGCCCGGTTCCGGGCAGGGGTGAGGGCCCCCGTCCTCCGTAGCCGCCGGGTCCCTACGATGACGGCATGACCGCGACCCCTCGCCGCACGCTCGTTCTCGCTTCCGCCTCCCCCGCCCGCCTCGGGCTGCTCAAGCAGGCCGGCTTC
>WRCZ01000477.1 GCA_009783685.1 Actinomycetes bacterium | reverse complement strand
CCTCGGCGACCACCACGTCCGCGGAGACGCTCACATACGGCTGCCGCATCTCCTCCGAGGGGACGAACGCGGCCCGGTACCCCTCGACCGCCTCGATCACGTTGGCCGGGCTGACGTGGTAATTCGCCGCGAAGCGCAGGCCGTTGGCGCCGGCCGTCCGGGCGCTGATCCCGCCGCTGCTGCCGAGGATCCACACCTGGAGGTCCGCGCCCTCGCCCGGCACCACGTGCGCCTCCTCGCCGTCCGCGGTGGCGTAGGAGCCGCCGAGCAGCGCGAGGATGTCGGCGATCTGCTCGTCGTACTCCTGTGCTGCGGCGCCGGGTTGCTGCAGCAGCTTCTTGTGCAGCGCGAACCGCGGCGACTTCAGCAGGTGCGCGAAGCTGAACGGGGCAGGTATCCGCAGGCCGTTGGTGGTGAAGCCGCCGGCCGCGGCCGCGCCGCCGGCCAGGACGGGCTCCCGCGCCTCGGCCGGCGGCCTGCCGCCCGAGCGGCCGAGGCCCAGGTCGATGCGCCCGGGGTGGAGCGCGTCGAGCAGCCCGAACTCCTCGACGGTGGCCAGCGCCGTGCGGTGCCCCAACTGCACCGCGCCGGAGCCCAGGCGGATGGTGGAGGTCGCTGCGGCGGTCAGGGCCAGCACGACGGCGGGAGAGGTGCCGGCCACCCCGGGGTTGAGGTGGTGCTCGGCGAACCAGTGCCGCCGGTAACCGAAACGCTCGGCCTGCCGGGCGAGATCGATGCTGTTGCGCAGCGCCTGCGCCGCGGACGAGCCGGAGCTGATCGGTACCAGGTCCAGGACCGCGAGGGGCGTGTCGGCCATGGTCATACTCCTTGCGGTGCGGAGGTGGCGGGCTCGGCGCCCGCGGGGAGGGAGGCGGCGTCGGCGCCGGCGGGGTCCGGCTCCGCGACGGGGGAGTCGTCCGGTGCGACCGGCGCCCACGGCCACGGCGGGTCGGGGATGTCGCGCCGGAGCACGGGAGCCACCTCCGCCTGGAACAGCTCCAGCGACGCCCGGTGCCGCGTGTCGCTCAACCCGCCGGGTTCGGCGCTGACATGGAGCACGCTGTGCCCGAACTGCTCGTGGTAGCGGTGCACTTTGTCGACGATCTGCTGCGGGCTGCCGACCAGTGCGGAGCTGCGCTCCACGAAGTCCTCCAGGGTGGGGAAGACCGGCTCCACGCCGAGCCGGCGCTGGAGCGCCAGATAGCCCTCGAACACCGGCCGGTAGCCGGCGAGCGCCTGCTGCGAGGTGGGCGCCGCGTACAGGCCCGCGGTGCCGGCCCCCACCGCGGCCAGCCGCGGGTCGTGGCCGTATGCCTCCCAGCGCTCGCGGTAGTGGCGGATCAACCCGGCATACGGCTCGATGGGGTTGGTGACGTTCGCGGAGAACAGCGGATCGCCGTGCCGGGCCGCAAGGTCCGCCGACTCGCGGCTGGTGGCGCTGCCGTGCCACACCCGGATCGGCCGCTGGTACGGCCGGGGCCAGACCTCCGCGTCCTCCAGCGCGGGCCGGAAGCGCGGTGCGGCGGTCACCCGGTCGTTGCGCCAGATCTCGCGGAACAGCCGGTAGGACTCGGCGTTGCGCTCCCACTGGTCCTCGGGCGTCACGTGGAACAGCTCCCGCTGCGCGCTGCCGTTCCCCTTCCCGATGATCAACTCGAGCCGCCCGCCGGCCAGATGGTCGAGGGTCGCGTAGTCCTCGTAGGCCCGCACCGGATCGAGCAGGCTGAGCGTGGTGACCGCGGTGAACAGCCGGATCCGCCGGGTGAGCGCGGCGATGTGGCTCAGCACCACGGTGGGCGCGGAGGAGAGGAACGGCCGCTCGTGCCGCTCCCCGACACCGAACCCGTCGAAGCCCAGCTCCTCGGCGAGCACCGCGCTGCGCACCACCTGCCGGAAGCGCTCGTGGGTGGACGGCTGTGCCCCGGTCACCGGATCGGGGGCGTGCACGATCAGGGTGATGGCGATCAACTTCACGACGCCGTCGCCGTCCTCTCCGCCGCCCCGGCCTCCGTGCGGACGGTGGCGCCGGGCCTGCCGAACGGCGGCAGCCCGAGGTGCTCGCGCAGCGTGGTGCCCGCGTACTCGGTGCGGAACACCCCGCGCTCCTGGAGCAGCGGGACCACGGTGTCCGCGAACGCGTCGAGGCCGCCGGGCACCAGGTGCGGCACCAGGATGAAGCCGTCGCTCGCGTCGGTCTGCACGAACTCGTTGAGCGCGGCGGCCACCGTCGACGGGCTGCCGATGAAGGTCTGGCGCCCCGTCACCTCGATCACCAGCTCCCGGCTGGTGAGCTTCTTCGCCTCGGCCAGGGCCCGCCACTCCGCGGCGGTCGCCAGCGGGTCGCGGAACATCCGCACGCTGGCCCGCCCGCGGGCGACGGTGTTCTCGCCGACCAGCGGATCGCCCTCGGGCAGCGGGCCGTCCGGGTCGTGGCCGCTCAGGTCGCGGTTCCAGACGTGCTCCAGGAACTTCAGCGCGGTCTGCCCGCTGACCTGCTGCCGGCGGATCAGCAGGGCCTGCTCCTGTGCCTCGGCGTCGGTGTCGCCGAGCACGAAGGTGACCCCCGGCAGGATCTTCAACTCGTCTGCCGCACGGCCGTACTTGGCCAGCCGCCCCTTGACGTCGGCGTAGAAGGCGCGGCCCGCCTCCAGGGTGCCGTGCCGGGTGAAGATCGCGTCCGCGGAGGAGGCGGCGAACTCGCGTCCCTCCTCGGAGTCACCGGCCTGGAAGATCACCGGACGGCCCTGCGGGCTGCGCGGCACGTTGAACCGCCCGCGGATGTCGAACTGGTCGACCCGGTGGGCGAACCGGCCCGCGTCGGGGTCGCGGAGGAACACCCCGGAGTCCTTGTCCGCCGCGATCTCGTCGCCCCGCCAGGACGCGAAGAGCACCTTGGCCGCGTCGAGGAACTGCCGGGCCCGCTCGTAGCGGTCCTCCCGGGCGAGGAAGCCGCCGCGCCGGAAGTTCTCCCCGGTGAAGGCGTCCCACGACGTCACCACGTTCCAGGCGGCGCGGCCGCCCGACAGATGGTCCAGGGACGCGAACTGCCGTGCCACCTCGTAGGGTTCGTTGAAGGTGGAGTTGATGGTCCCGGCCAGGCCCAGCCGGTCGGTGACCGCGGCGAGCGCGGCCAGCACGGTGAACGTGTCCGGGCGCCCGACCACGTCCAGGTCGTAGATCTCGCCGCCCTGCTCGCGCAGCCGCAGGCCCTCGGCGAGGAACAGGAAGTCGAACCTGGCGCGTTCGGCGGTCCTCGCCATGTGCGCGAACGAGCTGAAGTCGATCTGGCTGCCGGCGGCCGGGTCGCTCCACACCGTGGTGTTGTTGACGCCGGGGAAGTGGGCGGCGAGATGGATCTGCTTGAGGGGCTTGCTCATGTGACGGCTTCCTTGGTCTCGTCGGGGCCGCGGGCGCTCAGACGGCGGCGGTGGTCGGGGCGGCGGGGGAGGCGGCGTAGCGGCCGGCCGGGCGCGGCAGGCCGAGCAGCCCGCGCAGCGTGCCGGCCTCGTAGGCCGTGCGGAACAGCCCGCGGCGCTGGAGCTCCGGCACGAGCCGGCGGGTGATCTGTTCCAGGTCGTGCGGCACCGTGGCGGGCCGCAGCCGGAAGCCGGTGATCCCGGCTGCCAGCCACTCCTCGAACAGGTCGGCGAGCCCGGCCGGCGTCCCGGTGAACGCCAGGGCGTCGCCGGCCGGTGCGGCGTCGGACCGCGCGTCCAGCCGGGCGCGCCGGTCGGCCGCCTTCGCCTCGGAGTCGTCGAGCAGCACGAGCAGGTCGGCAAGGATGTGCACGGTCTCCGCGGCGCGCCCGGCCGCCGCCTGGTGGCCGCGGATCTCCGCGGTGATCGCCTCGGCCTGCACGGCGTCGCGCGGGGTGACGAAGCCGATGTCGGCCGAGCGCCCCACCAGTTCGAAGGGGACGCTGCGATGGGCCAGCGCGGCCACGACCGGCTGGCCCTGCGGCGGGCGGGGCGTGATCGACGGCCCCTTGACCCGGAAGTGCGGGCCCTCGAAGTCGATGTAGTGCAGCTTGGTGCGGTCGACGAACCGGCCCGTGGCCACGTCGCGGATCTCGGCCTCGTCCTCCCAGCTGTCCCACAGGCGGCGCACCACCTCCACGTAGTCGGCGGCCTCGCCGAACGCCTCGGCGACCAGCGCCCGCACCTCCGGCGTCTCCAGGTCCCGCGGGTTCTCCAGGCGCAGTTGCGGGAAGGCGCGCCGCCCGAAGAGTTCGGCCTCGTGCGCGCGCACCGACACCTGCACGCGCAGCCCGGCGCGCCCGCCGCTGACGTAGTCGAGCGTCGCGATCGCCTTCGACACGTGGAATGGCTCGGTGTGGGTGACCACGGCGGTCGGGACCAGGCCGACGTGGCGGGTCAGGGGCGCGACCCGGGCGGCGATCTGCACCGCGTCCAGCCGGCCCCGCACCTGGTCGGTGCGCCGGTCGGGTGCGAAGGGCGAGGAGGACTGGAAGCCGAGCGAGTCCTCGATCGTCACGAAGTCCAGCAGCCCGTGCTCGGCCTCGGCGACGAGGCCGGCCCAGTAGGCCGCGGTGAACAGGTCCTGCGGGCGGGCACCGGCTTCCCGCCATGCGGCGGGGTGCCACCCGGCGCCGTCCAGGGCGACGGCGAGGTGGAGGGCGGGCTGGGGCTGAGGCATGGAGAGGTCGCTTCCTGTTTCGGCGGCGGGGCGGCTCGGGGAGGGCGCGGCTGGCGGAGTGCGTGGCTGGGGAGAGCGGGCAGGCCGGGGCCTGCCCGCACCCCGCGGTGACCGGGGTACGGGATCGGCAGTGGCGGGCAGCAGGGGGTGCCGCGCCGGCAACGGGTGCCGGACGCGGCGGGGGCAGGTTGCCGGGCAGGGGCGGGCTGTCCAGAGGGATCGGATTATCGGGAGATGGTGGGTTACCGGGAGATGGCGGACTGCCCAGAGATGGTGGGTTACCGGGAGATGGCGGACTGCCCAGAGATG
>WRCZ01000476.1 GCA_009783685.1 Actinomycetes bacterium | reverse complement strand
TGGCCCTTTTTTGCCGGCCTCTCGCCTCCGGGCCCTTAGACCCGGTGTCTGCCGGTCGATCGTGCTCGCCCCCCTCGTACCTCGGGGGACTGCGCGCGTTCTCCCTCTAGACACCGGCGGGCCCTTTGTCTCGATGCCTACACGGAGCAACCGGGAGAATTGGTGCGGGCTTATGGGGTACCCCAGACAGGTAGTCCGGGGTGACCCTGGAGGTGTGAACGTGGGGCGAGGGGGAGGCGTCCCCGGGTGACCCTGGAGGTGTGAACGTGGGGCGAGGGGGAGGCGTCCCCGGGTGACCCTGAGGGCGTGGGGGAGGGCGTGGGCCGGGGGCCGGCAATTTGCCGGGGTGATCTGGGAATCCGCGTACCCAGGGGACGGCGGAGCCGATAGCCTCGGCTGCGGTTTCGGCACGAGGGGAGCAGGTCCGATGGCAGGCCGGGACGACGGGGTGGCGGCGACCGGGACCAGGGGCGGTGGGCCGCGAGTCGGACGGCCGCGCAGGGACCTGGAGTTGCGGCCGTTTCCCGAGGTGAGCGCGGACAGTCCGGCCGCGCAGCGCGAGGCGCTGGCCCGGTTACGGGAGTGGGCCGAGCAGAGCGCCGAGGACGCCATGGACTGGTACCTGCGCGACAAGCGGCGCAAGCGGATCGGGTCGCGGCTGCTGCAGGGGCTCGCCATCGCCTTCGCGGTGGCGGGGACCGCCGTGCCGCTGGGCACGGCCGCGGCGGGCGGCTCCGGCCAGGGCTGGGGCTATGTCCTGCTGGCGGTCGCGGCGGGCTGCAAGGCCTTCGACCACTTCTTCGGCCTGTCCTCGACATGGATGCGGGACATCGAGGTCGCGCACGCGCTGCGCGGTGAACTCAACGCGGTCCGGCTGGAATGGGCGACGGACGTGCTGCGCGCCGGTCCGCGCGGTGCGGTCGTCTCGAGCGACGTGCCCCTCGAACCGGCCGAGGTGGAACGCCAGTTGGCGCTCATCGCGCGTCTGGTCGGGGCCGTGCGCCGGCAGATCGAGGACGAGACCGCGGACTGGCAGGCGGAGTTCAGCGCCTCCACCCGCCAACTCCACGACCAGGGCGCGCTGCCGGCTGCCGAGCGCACCCCGGGCGCCTGATGGGCCGGCTGCTGACCGTCCTGCTCCACGACGGCACCGAGCACGACATCGACCTCGACGCGCCCGAGTCCACGTCGATGGCGGAGCTGGCCGAGCACTTCGCGGAGCGGTGGGGCGAACCGCCGGCCACCGGCGGGGAGGACGGCGCCGGGCAGCCCGGCACCGCCCCGGCAAGCGAGGAGGACCCGGGTGACCCGGCCCCAGCCGAGGAAGCCCCGCCCCTGTCCTCGCTGTTCGTGCCGGCCGCGCAGCTGCCCGCGGCGATGACGCTCGGCGAGTCCCCGCTGCGCGACGGCGTGCGCGTCGGCTTCGGGACGAGGCCGGCGGACGACGAGCCGGCCGCGGGCGAGTTCGAACTGCGGATCGTGGCCGGGCCCGGCGCCGGCACCCTCCACACCTACACGGGCAAGGAGTTGCGGAAGGCCTCGCTGCTGCTGCCCGGCCGATCGGAGACCGCCGGCTGGGACATGCTGATGTTCAGCAGCCGCTCCCGGCCCGACCTGCGGGCGGACCGCAAGCGGTACGCGGTGATCGACGGCAACCCCGTCAAGATGTCGTCCTGGTCGCGCGAGTGGCCGAAGGACACGCTGCTGACGATGGGCAACGTGTGCCTGGAGTTCTGCCCGGTGCCGACGGCCGGGACCCGCCCGGCCGGGATCGGTGCCGCCGGCACCACGGTCTTCGACCTGTCGCCGCAGCACGCGAAACGGCCCGCGCCGCGCCCGCTCGCCGCCCGCATCCCCGTCCGCTGGTACAACCGCCCGTCCACCCGGCGGCGGGTGGCCGAGGAGAGCGCCCGCAAGGCCGAGCGCTTCCCGCTGGTCCAGGCCGCCGCGCAGTCGCGGCAGGCCCTGCCGGACGCGGCCGAGGTGCTGTCGCTGGTCACCCGCCGCAGCGACCGCATCTGGGAGCGCGATCCGCGGTCCCGCGACTTCCTGACGCTGCGCTGCGGGCTCGACATCGCGGTGCCGCCGCCCGACTGGGAGACCACCGCTCGGCTGGTCACCTCGCACGGCGGTGCCGCCCCCGCCCCGGTCGGCGACGCCACGCCCGTGGCCGAACTGCCGCTGCGCGACACGGGACCGGTCGGCGTGGTCGGCCCGGGCGCGCTGCCGCGCAGGATCGCCGCGTGGTTCGCGGCCCAGGCCGCCGCGCTGCACAGCCCGCAGGACGTCGTGGTGCGGGTGCTCACCGACGCGGAACGGGCGGCGGAATGGCGCTGGTCGCGCTGGCTGCCGCGCTCGTCGTCGCCGTTCGACGTGGACGATCCGCCGCGGGTCCTGATCGGGGCACCCCTGCACGTCAACCGCGCGGCGCTGCGGGCGATGCAGTCGTTCGAGGCCATCGTCAGCGAGCGGCAGGGGAAATGGCACGGGCCGGGGCCTGGCGCCCCCGAGGTGCTGCTGATCGTCGAGTGCCCGGAGTCCGGGCCCACGCTCGCCATGACCCGGCTGGTCCGCGGCGGCCCGCGGGTCGGCGTCCACGTGGTCTGCGTCGCCCAGGACGAGAGCCACCTTCCCGCGGAATGCCGGACGGTGATCACCGCCGACGACAGCGGACTGGGGCGGCTGCGCGGGCCGGACGGCAGTTCCGGGGACGTGCTGCTCGACCTGGTGCCCTGGCCGTTCTTCGAGCGCCTCGCCCGGTCGCTGGCGCCGCTGCGCGACAAGGACGCCGAGGACCGCAGGCTGGCGCTGCGCCGCAGCTCGCTGCCCGAACTCCTCGGCCCTGAGGCGGTCACCGCCCGGCGGATCGCCGAGGGGTGGCGGCCCGCGCGTCCCCGCACCGCCGTCCCGGTGGGCCTGGGCACCCTCGGCCGCTTCACCCTCGACCTGCGCGCCGACGGCCCGCACGCGCTGGTGGCCGGCGCGATCGGCGCGGGCAAGTCGGAGTTCCTGCGCACCCTGGTGGCCTCGCTCGCGGTCGCCAACCGGCCCGACGAGCTGGCGGTCGTGCTGATGGACTACAAGGGCGGCGGCCCCGAGTACCGCAAGCTCGCCGAACTCCCGCACGTCACCACGCTGCTCACCGACTTCGACGCGCGGCAGAGCGCCCGGGTGGTGACCCGCCTCGGTCTGATGCTGCGCTCCCGCGAGCGGCAGCTGGCCTCCACGCAAGTGAAGGATCTGGAGGACTACCTGATGCGGCGCTGGGACGACCCCCGGCTGCCGGCGATGCCGCGGACGGTGTTCGTCGTCGACGAGTTCGCCGCGCTGTCCCGCGAGGCGCCGGACCTGGTGGACGCGCTGCTGGACACCGCGCGCCGCGGCCGCAGCCTGGGCATCCACCTGGTGCTGGCCGCCCAGCACGCGGACAACGTGGTGTCGGGGGACGTGCTGGCGACCACCAACCTGCGGATCGGGCTGCGCGCCTCCACCGACCAGGACAGCATGCGGGTGCTGGACACCACCGACGCCGCGCACCTCGCGCGCGCCACCCCCGGCAGGGCCCTGGTGCGCGCCGGCTCGGGCCGCCTCGAAGAGGTCCAGTTCGCGCAGGTGAGCGAGGCGAGTCCGGCCGGGCCACCGGACATCGTGATCAGGGAGATGGGGCGGCACGGCGAACTGCCGCCGCGCCCCAGGCGCCCCGAGGACCCGGTGGTCCCCGACACACCGCTGGACGAGCTGGTGCGTGCCGTGCGGCAGGCGACCCGCGAGCTGTACATCGCGGTCCCGCCCGGGCCGGTGCCGCTGCCGCTCGCCGAGACCGTCACGCTCGCGGACGTCGAGGTGCCGGATCCGGCCGGTGCCGACGTGCCGCCGGTGGCCTACGGCATCCAGGACGCGCCGGACGACCCCGCACAGCACACCGCGCTGTTCGACCTGGCGCGGACCGGCTCGCTGTCGGTGGCCGGCGCG
Source organism: Actinomycetes bacterium (assembly GCA_009783685.1). Taxonomy (GTDB): domain Bacteria; phylum Actinomycetota; class Actinomycetes; order Streptomycetales; family Streptomycetaceae; genus Actinacidiphila. The sequence continues at coordinate 999 of WRCZ01000476.1, read as the reverse complement.
CCGCGCAGCGGCAGGTCCCAGTTCCTGCGGACCTTCGCCGCGGCCGTGGCCCGGCAGCACAGCACCGCGGACGTGCACCTGTTCGGCATCGACTGCGGCGACGGCGGCCTCCAGGCGCTGACCGGGCTGCCGCACTGCGGCGCCGTGGTCACCCCGGGCCGCCCCGACCTGATCGGGCGGCTGCTGGGGAGGCTCACCGCCACCGTCTTCCTGCGCAAGGAACTCCTGGCGACCGGCGGCTTCCGGGACCTGGCCGCGCAGCGCCAGGCGGTGCCCGCCGACCAGCGGCTGCCGTACCTCGTGCTGCTGGTGGACCGCTGGGAGGCGTTCGCGTCCCTGGACTCCGGGCACACCGACTTCGCCGCCGAACTGTCCGGCCTGCTCCGCGAGGGCCCCGGCGTGGGCCTGCGGATCGTCGTCACCGGTGAACGCGGCCTGCTGACCGGGCGGTTGACGAACCGTTTCGAGGAGCGGCTGGTGCTGGGCCTGGCGTCCAGGGACGACTACGACGCCGCCGGGATCGACCACCGGCTGGTCCCGGTGAGCCTCACGCCGGGCCGCGCCTTCCACGCCGGCACCTCCGTCGAGACCCAGGTGGCGCTGCTCGACGGCGACCCCACCCGCCGCGGCCAGACCGACGCGCTCGACCTGCTCGCCGCGCAGCTCCGCGAACGCGACGCCGGTGTGGCCGAGTCGCGGCGGCCGTTCCGCGTGGAGGACGCGCCCAGGGCCGCCGACCAGTTCCGGGTCGGCTCGGGCAAGGGCCGCCCGGTCGGCCGCGAGGACGTCCTGGCCTGGCTGCGGGACCGCTGCGCCACCGGCGCCTCCACCGCGCTGCTGGGCCCGCGCCGCGCCGGCAAGACCTGGGTCCAGGACGAACTCCTTCACCGGCTGCGCGCGGACGGCTTCCGTGCCGTGCACAAACTCGTGGTGCCCGAGCCCAACTCCTCGGTGGAGAGCCCCGACGCGCTCGCCTCGATCCTGCTGCGCGACGTCCGC
>WRCZ01000475.1 GCA_009783685.1 Actinomycetes bacterium | reverse complement strand
GCGCTTGACGTTCGGGTAGTACTTGGCGGCGTCGCGGGCCATGTCCTCGACCTCGCCGATGGTCTCCGCACCGGCGAACCCGCCGCCCACGAAGACGAAGGTGAGCGCCTTGCGGCGGATCTCCTCGTCGGTGGTGGAGTCGGCCTTGTCCAGCTGCTCCAGCACGTGGTTGCGCAGGCCGATGGCCTCCTCGACGCCCTTCATGCCGATGCCGTTCTCGGCCAGGCCGGGGATCGGGAAGGTGCGGGAGACCGCGCCGAGCGCGATCACCAGGTAGTCGAAGGGCAGCTCGTAGGACTCGCCGACGAGCGGCTCGACCGAGGCGACCTTGCGGTCCTGGTCGATGGTGGTGACCCGCCCGGTGAGCACCTCCGCCCCGGGAAGCACGCGTCGCAGCGGGACGACGACATGCCGCGGGGAGATGCTGCCGGCTGCGGTTTCGGGAAGGAAGGGCTGGTACGTCATGTACGAGCGGGGGTCGACGACCGTGACGGTCGCCTCGCCGTACCGCATCTTCTTCATGATGCGGCGCGCCGCGTACAGGCCGACGTAACCGCCGCCTACTACGAGGATCCGTGGACGCTCCGTGGTGCTCATGCTTTGAGTATCCAGCACGGGAGAGGGGGGTCCTCGTGAGCCCCTTCACAAGGTGCTGGACACCCTCTGCTACACTGCGCGACTTCATGACCTGGGCCGGGAGGTGCCGGCCGGGGCGCTCCGGTCCCCCGCCGTTTATACATGGCGCTGAGCAGCGTGGATCGGCCCGCGGGTGGCCGGGACCGGGTGGCGCGTAACCCCCCGGAAACACCGACGCGCCAGGGATTCCAGGGGATTTGACGCTCTGAGCCTTGGAAACTTGGGCCACCGCCCGGGAACTTCATGTGAAGAGTTTCACAAAGGTTTTCCGGCGCCCACGATCCGGACACCCCGCGGCCCGCTCACCAGGTGCGGCGCACCCTCAGCTGAGCACATTCCAGGCGATCCCGTCCAGGATGTCGTGCTCGCTGACCACGACCTCCTTCGCCCCCGTGCGCTCCATGATCCGCAGCAGCACCAGGGCGCCGGCGGCGATCACGTCGACCCGGCCCTCGTGGATGATGCGGTGGGCCGCGCGCTCGGCGTGGGTGGCCGTCAGCAGGTCCGCGCTGATCCGCCGGACCTGCTCCAGCGACACCCGGGCGTGGTGGATCACCGCCGAGTCGTAGGCGGCGAGGCCCAGCGCGAGGGCCGCGACGGTCGTCACCGAGCCGGCCAGCCCGACGAGGGTGCGGGCCTGCTCCAGCGGCACCGTGGCGGCCGCCTCGTCCAGCGCCGCGTCGACGTCGGCGGTCATCGCGGCGATCTGCGCGGGCGCCGGCGGATCGGTGATCACCCCGTCGTGCACCAGGTGCCGCTCGGTCATCCGCACGCAGCCGACGTCCACCGAGCGGGCCGCCCGCACCTCGCCGTCGCCGAGCACGAACTCGGTCGAGCCGCCGCCGATGTCGACCACCAGATAGGGCGTCTGGAGGCCGTGCTCGCCGGTCAGTTCGCGGGTGGCGCCGGTGAAGGAGAACTCCGCCTCCTGCGCGCCGGAGATCACCTCGGGCTCGACGCCGAGGATGCCGACGACACCGCGCACGAAGTCGTCGCGGTTCTCCGCGTCGCGGGACGCGGACGTGGCCACGAAGCGGATCCGGTCGGCCGGCACGCCGTGCTCGCGGATCACCTCGGCGTACTCCCGGCACGCCGCGAAGGTCCGCTCCAGCGCCTCCGGCGCGAGGCGCCCGGTGCGGTCCACGCCCTGCCCCAGCCGCACGATCCGCATCCTGCGGTCGAGGTCCTTCAGCTCGCCGGTCGCGGGGTCGAGGTCGGCGACGAGCAGGCGGATGGAGTTGGTGCCGCAGTCGACGGCGGCCACGCGCGTGGTCACTCGGGCTCCTCGGAGGTCGTGTCGGGGGCCGCCGTCCCGGGGGCGGCCGGCGGGGTCACGCAGGGGCCCTTGGCCCACCAGTCCGGCAGCAGGTCGAGCGTCTCGTCGCCGAGCGGGTTGACGCCGCGGCCCACGGCCAGCGCGTGGCCGGCCAGCACGTGCAGGCACTTGACCCGGTCGGGCATGCCGCCGGCACTCGGGAAGCCCTCCAGCACCTCGATGGCGTCCCGGCGGGCGATGTAGTCCTCGTGCGCGGCCCGGTAGGCGGCGGCCAGTTCCTCGTCCTCGGCGAGCCGGGCGGTCATCCGCTTCATCACGCCGTCCGCCTCCAGCGTGCCGATCGCGGAGGCCGCGCGCGGGCACGTCAGGTAGTACAGCGTGGGGAAGGGCGTGCCGTCCTCCAGCCGCGGCTGGGTCTCCACCACGTCGGGGTTGCCGCAGGGGCAGCGGTGCGCGATCGCCCGCAGCCCGCGCGGGGGGCGCCCCAACTGCGCGTGGACGGCCGCGACATCGGCCTCGGTGGGCGGCGTCGGGGCCGGCGCGGCGGGCGGGGGCGGGGTGGGGGTGTGGTCCTCGGAGCTGTTCATGAGAGGTTCTGGAGCCTTCTGCCTCGGCGCGAGGCATGTCGGGTGCGCGGACGCGTCGGCGCCGGCGTGCCGGCGGCTCCGCGCCCCGGGCGGGTGCGGATCAGTGCGGGCGGGAGGTGGCGGCCGCGTCGGCCCGGTCCACACCGTTCCACAGGTTGTCGTACCACGGGCGGTGCGCGGCAGCCTCGCTCGTGGAGGGGTGCCCGGCGGCGGAGTCGGCGGTGGCCGGCGGCCCGCCCGCGACCTGGTAGCCGGTCTCACCGGGCATCACGTAGTGGAGGTGCTCGCGGGCCTGGGCGCGGACGTAGTCCGGGTCCTGCCAGCGGGCCTTCTCCTGGCGCAGCTGCTCGACCTTCTTCTGCGCCTCCTGCGCCTGGCGGCGCTGGTCGGCGATGTCGGAGCGCTGGGAGACGTACTGCCGCATGGGGTAGGCCAGGGCCACCACCAGGGCGCACAGCACGAGGGCGAGCAGAGCGGCCCGGCCGGTGAGCTTGCCGCGCCGCACCGGGCGCCTGGCCGCGGCCCGGTACACCCGGGCCTGGGCCTCCTGGCCGATGGCCTTCAGCCGGGCCGCGGTGGAGAACCGGTCCGCCCCCACGAGTCACTCCCCTCGTCACCGTCACGCGTACGTCCCCGCCCACGGTACGGGACCGGGTGCGGGGACGTACGGAGCGGCGGGGGACGGCACGTACCGTGCCTCCCCGGGCGGGACCGGCCCGGCTCCCGCGGCGGGTCAGCCCTTGAAGCGCGGGAAGGCGCTGCGGCCCGCGTAGACCGCGGCGTCGTCGAGGATCTCCTCGATGCGCAGCAGCTGGTTGTACTTGGCGACGCGCTCGGAGCGGGCCGGGGCGCCGGTCTTGATCTGGCCGCAGTTCACGGCGACGGCCAGGTCGGCGATGGTGACGTCCTCGGTCTCGCCGGAGCGGTGCGACATCATGCACTTGTAGCCGTTGCGCTGGGCCAGCTCGACGGCGTCCAGCGTCTCGGTGAGCGAGCCGATCTGGTTGACCTTCACCAGCAGCGCGTTGGCGGTGCCGTTGTCGATGCCCTTCTGCAGGCGCTCGGGGTTGGTGACGAACAGGTCGTCGCCGACGAGCTGCACCTTGGCGCCGAGCTTGTCGGTGATGGTCTTCCAGCCGTCCCAGTCGTCCTCGAACAGCGGGTCCTCGATGGAGACCAGCGGGTACGCGTCCACCAGCTCCGCGTAGTACTCGGTCATCTCGGCCGCGGTGCGCTGCTTGCCCTCGAACGCGTAGCTGCCGTCCTTGTAGAACTCGGAGGCGGCCACGTCCAGCGCCAGCGCGACGTCCTGGCCCGGGGTGTAGCCGGCGAGCTTGATGGCCTCGAGGATGAGGTCCAGGGCCTCGCGGTTGGAGCCGAGGTTCGGCGCGAAGCCGCCCTCGTCGCCCAGGCCGGTGGACAGGCCGCGGGACTTCAGCACGCCCTTGAGGGTGTGGTAGACCTCGGCGCCCCAGCGCACGGCCTCGGAGAAGGACTCCGCGCCGATCGGCGCGATCATGAACTCCTGGATGTCGACGTTGGAGTCCGCGTGCGAGCCGCCGTTGAGGATGTTCATCATCGGGACCGGCAGGACGTGCGCGTTCGGGCCGCCCAGGTAGCGGAAGAGCGGCAGGTCGGATGCCTCGGAGGCGGCGTGCGCCACGGCCAGCGAGACGCCCAGGATGGCGTTGGCGCCCAGCGACGACTTGTCCGGGGTGGCGTCCAGGTCGAACATCGCCTGGTCGATCAGCCGCTGCTCGGTGGCGTCGTAGCCGACCAGCTCCGGGCCGATCTGCTCGATCACGGCGAGGACGGCCTTCTCGACGCCCTTGCCCTGGTACCGGTTCTTGTCGCCGTCACGGAGTTCGAGGGCCTCGAAGGCGCCCGTGGAGGCGCCGGACGGGACGGCCGCACGCCCGGTGCTGCCGTCGTCGAGGCCGACCTCGACCTCGACGGTGGGGTTGCCTCGCGAGTCGAGGATTTCCCGGGCTACGACGACGTCGATGGACGGCACGTTGTCTCCTTCAGAGAGCTGAGATGTCTTCTCGCTTTTTTTCGGGACGAGCCTAACCGCCCGGGGCCCGTGGACCGGCGGTCGGCCCGTCCCCTGAGACACATGTCGGCCGCTCGGGCGACACGCCGCAGCACGGCGGACCCCGCCCGGGCACGCCTTGGGGGGAGTGCGTGCCGGGGCGGGGTCGCTGATGGGTTGCGGCGCCGTCGTCGCGTCAGCGCAGCGTCAGGTGCTGACCCGGGTAGATCAGGTTCGCGTCCTTGACGGTGTCCTTGTTCAGCTCGAACAGCTTGTGCCAGCCGCCGGCCACGTGGTGCGCGTCGGCGATCTTCGACAGGGTGTCGCCGTGGCGGACCACGTAGCTGCCGTGGCCCTTGGCGTGGTGCTTCCACGACGTGGCCGAGTGGGACGAGGCGGTGTGGCTGCTCGACGAGCTGGAGGAGCTGGAGGAGCTGCTGGAGCTGCT
>WRCZ01000474.1 GCA_009783685.1 Actinomycetes bacterium | reverse complement strand
GCCGGGCTGTCGGTGCGGATGGACGAGGCGCACCACTACGACCTGGAGGTGGGTGCGGGCGCGGTCGAGGTGTTCGCCCGCATCGGGCCGCTGTGCCAGCGGGTGGCGCGGCACCCGGTCCCGCCGGGACCGCTGACCCTGACCGTGGACGTGCGCACGTCCGGGCTGCTGCCGCCGTCGGTGACCGACGCCGGGCACCCCGCGGACGGCCCGGCCGGCGTCGGCGCCAACGGCCCCGACGTCATCGTGTTCTCGGTCGGGGACACCGCGGTCGGCGGCGCGGCGGTCGGCAGCACTGCGGACAGCAGCCCGGCGGACAGCGGCGGTGCGGACAGCGAGGGCGGCGGCGCGCACGGGGAGGGTGCCGCGGAGACCGGGCCGGTGGAGATCGCCCGGCTCGACGGCCGCTATCTGTCCACCCAGGTCGCCACCGGCTTCACCGGCCGGGTGATCGGCATGTACGTCACCGAGGGCAGCGCGGCCTTCGACTGGTTCGACTACCGGCCGGGGACCGCCGCCGGCGGCCGGGAGTAGGCCGGCCGGGCAGAGCCGCACGTCACCGCACGGCCCCGGCCTCGGGGGCCGCGGTGGCGTGCGTCCGCGCGCCCGGCACGTGGTCCAGTCCGTTCTCGGCTTGGTCTAGTCCAAAGCCTTGACCGGGTCAGAACGCGCCAGTACATCTGGACGTGCACCAGATGTCGTGTCTATGCCACACCGTCACCGGTCGCCCCGCCCGACCCGCCGTCGGCCCGCGCGCCCGGCCCGGCATGCCCGCGGGCATGCCCACCCCCCACGTCCGGAGCCCGCGTGTCCGGTCCCGGACCCGCACCCGGCACGGGCGCCCCGCACCGTCACCCGGCACGGCACCCCCGTGCCGCCGTCCGGCACGGGAACCACCGCACCTGCACCTGCTGCCCCCCAACCGGACGGGACGCCGATCGACGTCCCGCCCCGCCCAGGAGGATGCCATGCGCTTAGCAGTCCCCTCGATCAGACCCTCGCTGACCAGTCTCGTCGCCGTCATCGGCCTGCTCGTCGGAGCCCTGGCGGTGTTCGGCAACGGCGCGAGCGCGCACGCCTCGCCCGCCGCCGCCAAGGCCGCGGCGGCGCAGCCCGCGGCCACCACCGGAGGCGTCAAGGTCGCCTACTACGACCAGTGGAGCATCTACCAGAACGCCTTCTACCCCAAGGCCCTGGACACCGAAGGTCTCGCGGGCAAACTCGACTACCTGCTCTACGACTTCGAGAACATCGACCCGGCCAACCTGACCTGCTTCGAGGCCACGAAGGCGACCGACCCGGACCCGGGCGGGGAGAACGACCCCAACGCCGGTGACGGCGCCGAGGACCAGTTCGCGGACTACCAGAAGACGTTCGACGGCAGCATCAGCGTCGACGGCACCAGCGACACCTGGAACCAGCCGATCGCGGGCAACTTCCACCAGTTGCAGGAGCTGAAGGCCAAGCACCCGAACCTGAAGATCCTGCTCTCGCTGGGCGGTTGGACCTACTCCAAGTACTTCTCCGACGTGGCGGCCACCGCCGCCTCGCGGCAGAAGTTCGTCTCGTCGTGCATCGACATGTTCATCAAGGGCAACATCCCGGCCTCCGGCGGCTACGGCGGTGCCGGAACCGCGAAGGGCATCTTCGACGGCTTCGACATCGACTGGGAGTACCCGGGCTCGTCCGCCGGGCACCTCGGCAACCACTACAGCGCCGCGGACACCGCCAACTTCACTTCCCTGCTGGCCGAGTTCCGCAGCGAGCTGAACACCCAGGGCACCGCCGACGGCAAGCACTACGCCCTGACCGCGGCACTGCCGGGCGGGCAGGACAAGATCGCCAAGGTGCAGACCGACAAGATCGGCCAGTACCTCGACTTCGGCGACGTCATGACCTACGACATGCACGGCGCGTGGGACACCACCGGGCCGACCAACTTCCAGGACCCGCTGTACCCGTCCGCCGGCGATCCGTCCGGCACGATCCCGCCGGGCAGCGAGAAGTACGTCATCGACTCGGTGATCAAGGCGTACACCCAGGGCGACTCGGCGTACGGCATCCCGGGCGGCTTCCCGGCGAGCAAGGTCAACCTCGGCATCCCGTTCTACTACCGGGGCTGGACCGGGGTGCCCGCCGGGAGCAACCACGGGCTCTACCAGTCGGCCACCGGGCCGTCGGCGGGGCACACGCTGAGCGGCAACGTTCCGGGCGTGGCGATGTACAAGGAGCTGACCGGCGTCGTCGACAACCCCGCGGACACCTTCTGGGACCCCACGACCCAGTCCGCGTGGTTCTACGACGGCACCAACTTCTACGGCGGCGAGTCCGCCCAGTCCATCCAGGCCCGGGCCGACTACATCCACTGCAACGCCCTCGGCGGGGCGATGATGTTCTCGCTGTACGACCTCGATCCGCAGGCCACGCTCTTCAACGCCGTGGTGAACGACGTCAACGGCACCGCGGGCAGCTGCTCCGGCGGTGGCGGCACCACCGGTGGCACGACCACGGGCGGGACGACGACCGGTGGCACGACGACCGGTGGCACCACCACGGGCGGGACGACGACCGGAGGCAGCACCACCGGCGGGTCCGGCGGCGGGGGAGCCGTGGTCAACGGCGACTTCGAGACCGGCAGCCTGTCCCCGTGGACCTGCACCGGCAGCACCGGCTCCGTCGTCTCCTCGCCGGTGCACGGCGGCAGCCACGCGCTGGCCGGCGCCGCCTCGAACAGTGACGACGCCCAGTGCTCGCAGACCGTCACCGTGCAGCCCGGGCACACCTACACCCTGTCCGGCTACGTCGACGGCGCTTACGTCTACATCGGCGTCACCGGCAGCGGCACCAGCGACACCAGCACCTGGACGCCCGGCACCTCGGGCGCGTACTCCCCGTTGAAGACCAGTTTCACCACCGGGTCCGGCACCACCTCGGTGACCATCTGGGTCCACGGCTGGTACGGCCAGGGCACCTACTACGCGGACGACATCAGCCTCGCCTGACCGTCCGCGCGCGCCTCGCACGAGCGGGCCGGCGGCCGCCTCCGGGCGACCGCCGGCCCGTCGCGTGCGCGATAGGCAGTGCCTATGGCATCGATGGGTTCTGAGTGTTGGACATCACATCGGCGGGCGCGGGACAATGGCGATCGATCATCGATCGAATCGGGTCGATGGGTGGGGAGATCGCGATGAGCACCATGGTCCGGCCGTTCCCCGGGGTCGCCGGCTCCGGGGAGGAGCGCTTCGAGCAGGAGGTGCTCGTGCACCTCGACCGCGTCTACGCCGGCGCCCGTCAGCTGGCCCCGGACCGGGCCGCCGCCGAGGCCCTCGTGCAGCGCACCTTCGACCGCGCCTACCTCGACTTCCACTGGGCGCGCCCCTCGGGCAGCGTGCGCGCCTGGCTCTACGGGCACCTGGTCGGCGCCTGGTTCGAGCAGGACCTGCGCGGGCACGCCCGGCGCCGGCCGTCCGCCGCGCGCCCGCACTCGGCGGACGAGGTGGTGGGCGGCGCGATGGACGCGCTCGCCCCGATCGTGCGGATCACCCTCTACCTGGCGGACGCCGAGGGGCTGTCCAAGGCGGAGATCGCCCGCATCACCGAGGTGCCCGCCGGGATAGTGGAGACCCGGCTGCGGCGGGCGCACGCGCACCTGGCCGACCGGCTCGGCGACTGGCTCCAGCAGACCCGCCCGCGGCCCGCGGCGTAAGCGCCGGCCCCCGTCCGGCCCGACCGCCCGACGGCGCCCCGCCCGGCGCCCGCCCGCCTACCGGGCCAGCTCCCTGACGCCGGCCAGCAGCCGGTCCACGTCGGCGGCGTCGTTGTAGGGCGCGATCCCGGCCCGCACCGCGCCGGCCGCGCCCAGGCCCAGGCGCTCGGCCGCCTCGATCGCGTAGAAGCTGCCGGCCGGGGCGTTGACCCCGAGCGCCCCCAGGTGCTCGTGGACCGCCTGCGGGGAGCGGCCGGCCACCGAGAACAGTGCCGTCGGGGTGCGCGGCGCCGGGGCCGGACGGACGGTCACCCCGCCGATCGCCGCCAGCCCGTCGAGCAGCCGCGCGAACAGCTCCTCCTCGTGCGCCTCGACCTGCCGCATCGAGGCGCTGATCCGGGCCCGCCGGGACGGCCCCTCCGTGCCGCCGAGGTCCGCCACGAAGTCCACCGCGGCGGTCGTTCCGGCCAGCAACTCGTAGGGCAGCGTGCCGAGTTCGAACCGCTCGGGGATCGCGTCGGTGGACGGCCGCAGCTTGTCCGGGCGCACCTGCTCCAGCAGGTCGGGGCGGGCGGCGGCCAGCAGGCCGTGGTGCGGGCCGAAGAACTTGTACGGCGAGCAGGCGTAGTAGTCCGCGCCGAGGGCGGGCAGCGAGACGGCGGCGTGCGGCGTCAGGTGCACCCCGTCGACGTAGACCGCCGCGCCCACCGCGTGCGCCGCCTCCGCGATCGCCGCGACGTCCGGCCGGGTGCCCAGCAGGTTGGAGGCGGCGGTCACCGCCACCAGACGCGTGCGCGGTGACAGCACCGCCGCCACGGCGTCCACCGGGAGCGCGCCGGTGGCGGGGTCGAACTCGGCCCAGCGGACGGTCGCGCCCGCGCTCGCCGCGGCGGAGACCCACGGGCGGATGTTGGCGTCGTGGTCGAGCCGGGTGACCACCACCTCGTCGCCCGCGCGCCACTGCCGGGCGAGCGCGCGGGCCATGTCGTAGGTGGCCTGCGTCATCGAGCGGGCGAACACCACGCAGCCGGGCGGGCAGTCCAGCAGGTCGGCGACGGCGGCGCGGGCGCCCGTCACCACCGCGTCGGCGCGGCGCTCGCCGGCGGTGACGCTGCCCCGGTTGGCGAGCCCGCCGGTCAGGGTGGCGGCCACCGCGTCGGCCACCTGACGGGGGACCAGGGAGCCGCCCGGACCGTCGAAGTGGGCCACGTTCAGGGCCAGGGCGGGGAAGTCGCGGCGGACGCGGACGACATCGAAGGCCATGGACCCATCATGC
>WRCZ01000473.1 GCA_009783685.1 Actinomycetes bacterium | reverse complement strand
CCTGGGACTCGGCACGTTCCTCGGCTGGGCGCTGGTGCGGGCCTCGGACACCACCGGGACCGGGGCGTTCGCGGTCCCGCCGCTGTCGCTGGCGGTCGTGCTGCTGGTGGGCGTCGCGGCCGGCGTGCTGGCCGGCTGGCGGCCGGCCCGCCGGGCGGCCCGGCTGGACGTGCTGCGGGCCGTCGCCGCGGACTGAACCCCCGCTTCCCCGGCCCGCGTCGGGCCGTGGTTGCCTGCTCGGGCTTCCTGCCCGCTCGTTCCGCGGACGGCCTCGCGCCTCGGCCGGCCACGGCGCGAGCGCGGGCGTCGGCCCGAGGAAAACCGGCCGCCGCCTCCCCGCAGAGGGGGAGGCGGCGGCCGGTCGGGGTTGCCGGGTCAGGCGACGGAGGCCGCGACGGCGATCCGCTCGGGTGCGATCCGCTCGACCGGGACGGCCGCGGCACGCGGCGGGACCGGAGCGGGCACCGTGACCGGGGTGCGGAGGACGAACCACACCACCTTGCCGCCGTCCTCCGGCAGCAGGTCGGTACCCCAGTTGTCGCTCATCGCCTCGACCATCGCGAGACCGCGCCCGGTGGTGGCGGTCGGCTCCACCGGCTGCATGTGCGGCAGCCGCGTGTCGTGGTCGGCGACGGCCACCGTGAGGCGGTCGGCCGCCAGAGTCAGCTTCACCGCACACTGCTTGTCGGGCTTGGCGTGCCGGTGGACGTTGGCGAGCAGTTCGCTGATGCCGGTCGACGCCGCGTCGATGAGCGGGTCGAGGCGCCAGTAGCGCAGCTGGGCGGACACGATCCGACGGATCTGCTGGATCCGGTACGGGTGCGCCTCGAGTTCGAGGGCACACTCACGGGCCGCTGGATCGGCTTGGTCGGCTTGCATGATCACGGCTGCGACTCCCTCCGCGGCATGGGCCGGGGACCGCGTCTGTCGCGGGCGGGCCAGGTGCCGCTCCGATGGGAACATCTGAGCGAGAATGCGTAGAGTGACTGCTGCAGTACTCCGTGATGCGTCTCCAGAGTGAACCCCCGCGACACGGACCGCAACTCGTCGCGTACGGCGTGCGACCTGGGGGGCTTTTCGCCCTGTTCACTCAGGTGCCACATCGTCCGGGGCGGTGCGGGCCAGGCCCGCCAGAGTGGTCAGCGCGCGGCGCAGGATCGCGGGCGGCGGGGAGGCCAGACCGACCCGGACCGCGTTGGGCGCGCGGTGCGGGCCGACGGCGAAGGACGCGGCGGGGGTGACCGCGATACCGCGGCGGGCCGCGGCGGCCACGAAGGTGTCGGCCCGCCACGGCTCCGGCAGATCCCACCAGCAGAAGTACGCGCGCGGGTCGGTGTGCAGCGCGAAGCCGCCCAGGGCCTCGGCGGCGACGTGCTGGCGCTCCGCCGCGTCGGCCCGCTTGGCGGCGGCGACGGCGGGCGCCGTCCCGTCGGTGAGCCAGCCGGTGGCCGCCTCCAGGGCGAACCCGGTGGTGGTCCAGGCGCCCGACCGCAGGGCGGCCGTCAGCCGGTCGGCCAGGTGCGGAGGGGCGACCGCGAAGCCCAGGGTGAGGCCCGGCGCGAGCCGCTTGGACAGGCTGTCCGCGAGGATCACGTGCCCGGGGGCGTACGCGGCCAGCGGCGGCGGCGCGTCCTCGTGCAGGAACGACCAGATCGCGTCCTCGACCGCCGTCAGGCCCGACTCCCGCAGCGCCGCGGCCAGCTCGGCGCGGCGCCCGTCCGGCATCGTCGTGCCCAGCGGGTTGTGCAGGGTCGGCTGCAGGTACACCGCGGACAGGGGCGCGTCCCGGTGGGCCGCGAGCAGGGCGTCCGCGCGCAGCCCGTGCGCGTCGCAGGCCAGCGGCACCAGCGCGATGCCCAGCCGGGCGGCCAGCGCCTTGACCACGGGGTAGGTGAACGCCTCCACGCCCAGGCGGGCGCCGGCCGGTACCAGCGCGGCCAGCGCGCCGGCGATGGCCTGCCGCCCGTTGCCCGCGAACAGCACCGCCGCCGGATCGGGTGACCAGCCGGCGCGGGCGAGCGTCGCGGCCACCGCCGCGCGAGCCGCCGGCGTGCCGGTCGCGCCGGCCGGGCGCAGGGCGGCGGCCAGCACGTCCGGCCGCGCGAGGCGGGCCAGGCCCGCGCCGAGCAGCGCCGACTGGCCTTCCACCACGGGGTAGTTGAGTTCCAGGTCGATCCGGGCGGGGGCGGGTTCGGCCAGCGCGGGGCCGGCGGCGGGGGACGCCGCGCGGACGAAGGTGCCCCGCCCCACCTCGCCGACCACCAGCCCGCGCCGGGTGAGTTCGCCGTAGACCCGGCCCGCCGTCGAGTCGGCGATGCCGTGCCGGCGGGCGAACGCCCGCTGGGTGGGCAGCCGGTCGCCCGGCCGCAGCCGTCCCGCGGTGATGTCCGCGGCCACCGCGTCCGCCACCCGCCGGTAGTCCCGCACGGTCCCGCTCCCTCCGCCGTGGCGGCCGCCCCGGTGCGCGGCCCCCGATTGCACCGAGGTCAATATAGGGATTGCACCGACAAGTTGCCATCCCTAGCATCGGATTACCGGACGCGAGAGAGGGCGTGTGCAGGTGGGCGGCGTGCAGCTGAACGGGATCACGGTGGCGTACGACGACACGGGGGAGAGCGGGCGGGAGCCCGGCGGCACGCTCGTGCTGGTGCACGGGCACCCCTTCGACCGCACCATGTGGGAGCCCCAACTGGCCTCGTTCGGCGGACGGTTGCGGGTGATCGCGGCCGACCTGCGCGGCTACGGGCAGACCACCGTGGTGCCCGGGACCACCCCGCTGGAGACCTTCGCCCGGGACACCGCCGCGCTGCTCGACCACCTCGGCGTGCGGCGCGCCACGCTGTGCGGGCTGTCCATGGGCGGGCAGATCGTGCTGGAGTTCCACCGGCTGTTCCCCGAGCGGGTGGCCGGCCTCGTCCTCGCCGACACCTTCGCCCAGGCGGAGACGCCGCAGGGGCGCGCCGACCGCAACGCCCGCGCGGACGCGCTGCTGCGCGAGGGGATGGCCGGGTACGCCCACGAGGTCCTGGACTCCATGGTCGCCCCGGCCACCGTCCGCGACCTGCCGGACGTCGCCGCGCACGTGCTCCGCATGATGCTGGCCGCGCCGCCCGAGGGCGCCGCCGCGGCCCTGCGCGGGCGGGCCGAACGGCCCGACTACACCGCGATGCTCCCGCGGATCGCCGTGCCGACCCTGGTCGTCGTGGGCAGCGAGGACGCGTTCACGCCCGTCGCCGACGCCCGCTTCCTGCACGAGCGGATCCCCGGCGCCCGCCTCGCGGTGGTCGACGGCGCCGGGCACATGCCGAACCTGGAGCGCCCGGCGGAGTTCGACGCGGCACTGGCCGGCCTGCTGGAGGCCGTGGCGGCGGCCGAGGATATGACGAAACCCTGACGACCTGCCCCCGTCTCTGGCCGACCGGCCTCCCGCGTGCTCGAATCGAGGCATGGACAGCAGCACCACCGCGCCGCCGCCCGCCGGCGAACCCGACCCCGAGCAGGGCCGCGGCACTCCCGTGGGACGCCGGGTCGTCCTCGGCATGCTCGGCCTCGGCGCGCTCGGCGTCGGGGTGGGCGGCGCCGTCCAGGGGAAGCTGGACGACGTGCTGGCCTCGGTCAGCGCCAAGGACCCCACCGGAGTGACCGGACTGCTCCCCGGCGGCGGCGGATTCCGCTTCTACTCGGTCTCGGACTCCGTCCCGCACCGCGGCGAGAGCGACTACCGGCTGCGGATCGACGGGATGGTCGACCGGCCGGCCTCCTACCGGCTGGCGGACCTGCGCGCCCTGCCGCAGACCCGGCTGGTGCGCGACGTGCAGTGCGTCACCGGCTGGCGCGTCCCGCACACCGCGTTCTCCGGCGTCCGGCTGTCCACGCTGCTGGAGGCGGCCGGCGTCACGGCCGGTGCCACCGCGCTCAGCTTCACCTGCTTCGACGGCGTGTACACCGAGAGCCTGACCCTCGACCAGGCCGGACGCGCCGACATGATCGTGGCGCTGACCATGAACGACAAGCCGGTCAGCGCCGCCCACGGGGGACCGGTCCGCCTCTACGCGGCACCCATGTACTTCTACAAGTCCGCCAAGTGGCTGTCCGGCATCACGGTCACCAAGGACGTCCGACCCGGCTACTGGGAGCACTACGGCTATGACGTCGACGGATGGGTGGGCAGGTCGAACGGCCGCCATGATGACCCGACTTCATGAGTCCCGGGCCGCCGCGGGAGTGCGCCGCTTCACCCGCGCGGAGACCTGGGTGCACCGCACGCTGAACTGCCTGATGGCGGTCTGCGTGGCCAGCGCCGCCGTGCTGTACCTGCCGCCGCTGGCCGAACTCGTCGGCCGCCGGCGGCTGGTGGTCACCGTCCACGAGTGGTCGGGCATCATGCTGCCGGTCCCCGTCCTGGCCGGGCTGGTCTCGCGCGCGTTCCGGGCCGACGCGGGACGCCTCGGCCGGTTCTTCCCGCACGACTGGCGCTGGCTGCGGGCCCTGGTCAGCACCCGCAGGCGGCAGCCCAGCCTGGCGGGCAAGTTCAACGCCGGGCAGAAGCTCCTCGCCGCGTTCATCGTCGGCGCCGTCCTCGTCATGATCGGCACGGGGCTGCTGATGTGGTTCCCGCGGCTGTCGCCGCTGGTCTGGCGGACCGGGGCCACCTTCGTGCACGACTGGCTGGCGCTGCTGGTCGGCGTCGTGATCACCGGTCACGTGTGGCTCGCGGCCCAGGACCCCGAGGCGCGCCGCGGGCTGCGCACCGGCCGCGTGTCCGCCTGGTGGGCGCGCCGCGAGCACACGCTGTGGCACGCCGGCACCGACGACGAGCGGCGGGCCGACTAGCGGCCCCCCGGGCCGGCGGGTCGGGGTAACCTCCTTGCGGGCCGGGGGACTTCGGGGCGGTTCCGTTACATCCAGGACACCGGGCGTCCGCCGGCGGGCCACCGCTGCTTCGCCGCCCGCTCCTAGCGTCCCACCATGACGACGTCTCAGG
>WRCZ01000472.1 GCA_009783685.1 Actinomycetes bacterium | reverse complement strand
GGCGTGCAGCTTCCTGCCCTGTTCGAGGAGTTCGCCCTGGACGAGCGGGCCCGCGAGGCGCTGCTCGGCTACGTGCAGGAACTGCGCGACTGGATGGCGGGCATCCTCAACTGGCACCGGAACTCCCGGCGTTACACCGGGACCGCGCTGCGGCGGGACTTCCCCCTCGCCGCCGCGCCGGCCGCCCGCGCCGCATGGACGGCCGCACCGGCCGGCCTGGGGACGGCGGCGGCCCGGCTGCCGGTCCAGCAGCGCTAGGGCCTGCTCGGGGCCTCAGTACCGGTAGGGGTCGTACGGGTCGGCGTAGTGCTGCTGCTGCGCCGGCTGCTGCTGCTCGTACGGCGGCTGTTGCGGCTGCTGCGGGATGTACGGCTGCGCCTGCGGGTCGTAGCCGTACGCCGCGTACGGGTCGGCGGCGGGCTGCTGCTGGCCGGGGTAGGAGCCGCCCGGCTGGTCGGGGTGCTGGGCGGGCGGCTGCGGCGTCCAGTCCCCCGTGCCGTGCCCGCCGTACCCGCCGTCCGCGTAGCCGCCGTAGCCCTGGTCGTAGGACGCGGCGGCCGGCTGCTGGTACCCGCCGTCCTGGCCGTAGTCCTGCTCGGCGCCCCAGCCGCCGGACTGGTCGTAGCCGCCGCCGTAACCGCCCTGGTAGGAACCGGAGTCGTAGGAGGCGCCGGCCGCGGCCGGCTGCGGCGCCCCGCCGCCCCAGCCCTCGTAGCCCTGGGCGCCGTACCCCTCGTAGCCGCCGCTGGTGTACGGGTCGGCGGCGTACGGGGGCTGGCCGTCGTACTGCGGGTACTCGCCGCTGTCGTCGTGCATCGGGACGGGCTGGTAGATCTGCGTGTGCTGCTCCTGCTCGCCGGACAGCACGTCCTGCCCGGCGGGGCCGGCCGGCTCGTGGGACGGCTCGACCGGGGTGACCTCCAGGACCGGGTCGGCGACGCGCGCTCCGGCGCCCCTGCGGCGGCGGCTGGAGCCGGGACGCCCGCCGAGCGCCCAGCCGGTGGAGAAGCCGCGCTTGTACGACAGGGTGACGAACGTCTGCCCGGTGCCGAACGCGACCGCGCCCAGCAGGATCAGGACGATCTGGCGCTCGTAGACGCCGGCGGCCACGCCGAGGAAGCCGGTGAAGGCGAGCAGTCGCCAGCGCAACCGCGCCTTGTACTGCAGCAGCACTTCGCCGAGCAGCCACAGTGCGACGATGCCGAACGCGACGTAGAGCATCGGGTAGCCCATGTGCTGCTCACCTCCTCGCCCCTAGGGTGTCACGCGGCCCGCCGGTGGAGTCCGAGGTTCTCGTAGATCTCCAGCGATGCGGTGGAGTGGTTAAGAGTAATGAAGTGCAGCCCGGGAATGTCCTCGGCCATCAGGCGCCGGCACATCTCGGTGGTGAACTCGATGCCGATCTCGCGCACGGCGGCCGGGTCGTCCTGCACCGCGAGGATGCGGTCGGCCAGCTCGGGCGGGAAGGGCGCGTTGCCGAGCTGGGAGAACCGCTCGATCTGCCGGACGTTGGTCACCGGCATCACCTCGGGGATGATCGGGACCGTGCAGCCGGCCGCGTCGACCCGGTCGCGCAGCCGCAGGTACGCGTCCGCGTCGAAGAACATCTGGGTGATGGCGAAGTCCGCGCCGGCCCGGCACTTCTCGAGGAAGTGCCGGGTGTCCTCGGCCGGGTCGGTGGACCGCGGGTGCATCTCGGTGAACGCCGCGACGCCCACGCAGAAGTCGCCCGACTCCTTGATCAGCCGGACCAGCTCGGCGGCGTAGGTCAGGCCCTGCGGGTGCGGGACCCACTCCCCCATCGGGTCGCCCGGCGGGTCGCCGCGGACGGCCAGCATGTTGCGGATCCCGGCGTCGGCGTACTGCCCGATGATGTTGCGCAGCTCGGCCACCGAGTGGTTCACGGCGGTCAGGTGCGCGCAGGGGGTGAGCGTGGTGTCGGAGACGATCCGGTCGGTGGCGCGGACCGTGCCCTCGCGGGAGGAGCCGCCGGCGCCGTAGGTCACCGACACGAAGGTCGGGCCCACCGCCTCGATCCGGCGGATCGCGTTCCACAGGGTCCGCTCGCCCTTCTCGGTCTTGGGCGCGGCGAACTCGAACGAGTACGAGCGCCCGCCGCCGGCCAGCAGCTCACGAATCGTGACCGCCCGGTCGGTGCGAGTGGATGAAGTCCCCAGAGCCATGTCTGCAGGCTAACCTCGGTCGGCGACCGTGTGTGACCGGGCGGGCCGATATGCCCGCCTCGGCCCGTTTCCCGTCCACCTGGTGGACAATACGCGGCTCGCGGCAGGACGGCAGGACGGGCGGCGGGAACGCCCGGCACCGGCCCTTCCGGCGGGTCAGGCCGCGGACCGGACGGCGGCGGCCAGCGCGGCGGTGGCGGCGGCCGGGTCCGCGGCCTCGGTGATCGCCCGCACCACCACGATCCGGCGGGCGCCGGCCTCCAGGACCTGGCCGACGTTGTCCGGGTCGATGCCGCCGATGGCGAACCAGGGGCGGGTGGCGCCCCGGCCCGCGGCGTAGCGGACGAGGTCGAGGCCGGGGGCCGGGCGGCCGGGCTTGGTGGGGGTGGGCCACACCGGACCGGTGCAGAAGTAGTCCGCGCCCGGCTCTGCGGCGGCCGCGTCGACCTCCGGCTCCGCGTGGCAGGAGCGGCCGATCACCACCTCGTCGCCGAGCAGGGCGCGCGCGGCCGGCACCGGCAGGTCGCCCTGCCCCAGGTGCAGCACGTCCGCACCGGCCGCGTGCGCCACGTCGGCACGGTCGTTGACCGCGAGGAGCCGCCCGTGCCGGCGGCAGGCGGCCGCCAGCACGGCGAGCGCGGCGAGTTCCTCGCGGGCCTCGATGCCCTTCTGGCGGAGCTGGATGACGTCCACCCCCGCGCCGAGCACCGCGTCCGCGAAACGGGCGAGGTCGCCGCGTTCGGTACGGGCGTCGGTGCACAGGTACAGACGGGCGTCGGCGAGCTGCTCGCGGGCCGTGGCGCTCATCGGGCTCCCCCCAGAAGGTCGGGCTACACGGCGAGCGCCTGCGCGCGGCGCTTCACCTCGGTCCCGCGATTCTCGCGCAGCGCCTGGACGGGGGTGCCGGGCAGGGTCGGGTCAGCGGTGAAGAGCCACTCCAGCGCCTCCTCGTCCGTGAAGCCGTCGTCCTTCAGGACGGTGAGGGTGCCCGTCAGGCCCTTGACGATCTTTCCGTCGCCGATGAAGTCCTTGGGGACCATCAGCGCCTTGTTCTCACCGCGGCGGACCGCGATGAGCTGCCCTTCCTTGATCAGCGGCCGGATCCGGGTCACTTCGAGACCGAGACGCTCGGCGACCTCCGGCAGGGTGAGCCAGGAGGGGACCAGTGCGTCGATGTGTGCGTCAACCGACGAGAAAACAGTCACAGGCCCAGGGTGCCATCTTGCGCCGACAAGCGCTGCGGCACACCGCCGAACGGCCCGCCGTCCGGGGGGCGGTCCCTCCGGGACCCGCCGGAGTCGGGGCCCGCGGGCCCCGGTGGCCGGCGCCGGCGGCCGGCGTCAGCGCACCGCGGCCTTCAGCGGCACCGACGGGTCCCCGGCCAGCACCGGGTCCAGCGCGGCCGAGGCGGCGATGAGCTTGCGGGCCTGCGCCATGTCGCGCGGGCGGCCCACCGCGAGGACCGCCACCAGCCGGCCCTCGCGCAGCCACACCACCGACCAGGCGGGGCCCGACGGGTCGCCGCGGCCCAGCATCACGTCGGCCCCGTCGTGGTGCCCGGCGTACTGCACGAACCGGCCGAACTGCTCGGACCAGAAGTACGGCACCGGGTCGTAGGCGACGTCCCCGCCCAGCAGGTTGGCCGCCGCGGTCCGCGGGCCCTGCACGGCGTTGTCCCAGTGGTGGATGAGCATCCGCTCGCCGTAGCGGGCGGACGGGAAGGAGGCGCAGTCCCCGACCGCGTACACGTCGGGCGCGGTGGTGCGCAGCCGGTCGTCGGCCCGCACCGCGCTCCGCGCGTCCAGGACGACCTCCGAGCCGGCGAGCCAGCCGGTGGCCGGCCGGGCGCCGATCCCGACCACCACCGCGGCGGCCGGCAGCCGGCTGCCGTCGGCGAGGACCACCGCGCCCGGCTCGACCGAGGCGACCGGCGTGCCGGTGCGCAGCTCGACGCCCGCCTCCTCGTACCAGCCGGTCATGGGCGCCGTCACGCTCGCCGGCAGCACTTCCGCCAGCGGCCGCTCGGCGGCCTCCACGACCGTCACCTCGCAGCCGGCCTGCCGGGCGGCGGTGGCGAACTCCGCGCCGATCCAGCCGGCGCCCACCACCACGACGCGCTGCTTGGCGTCCAGCACCGGCCGCAGCGCCGCGGCGTCGTCCAGGGTGCGCAGCGGGTACACGCCGGGCAGGTCCGCGGTGCCGGGCAGCGCCGCGGCGTAGGCGCCGGTCGCCAGCACCAGCCGGTCGTAGCCGACCGGCCCGGCGTCGGTGACGAGCCGGTGGTCCGCGGTGTCCAGCGCCTGCGCGTGCACGCCCAGGCGCAGTTCGACGCCGAGGGCGGCGAAGTCGACGTCGAACCGGACGTCGAGGAGCGCGTCGCCGCCGGTGGCGCCGAGCAGGACGGCCTTCGACAGCGGCGGCCGGTCGTAGGGGGCGTGCGGTTCGGCGCCGACGATCGTCACGGGCGAGCGCCAGCCCTGCTGGCGGAGTTCCAGGGCGGTCTGGACGCCGGCCATTCCCGCGCCGACGATCACTGCGTGCAGCTCTTTCACGAGATCACGGTAGCTCTCCGCCCGTCCGGCCCTCCCGACCCGCGCCGTTCCGGCGGCTCCCCGCCCCCGTTCGGGGCCCGTTCGGGGCCGCGGCGCGAGGGGTAGGGTGGGTGCCGCACACGCGGGAGCCCGGGCGGACCGGGCTGAGAGGGCGGCTGGCCGGCCGCCGACCGTACGAACCTGATCCGGGTCATGCCGGCGAAGGGAGAGCGCGTTGACGCGCAGCCACACACCCCCATCCACTCCGTCCGCTCCGTCC
>WRCZ01000471.1 GCA_009783685.1 Actinomycetes bacterium | reverse complement strand
CGTCCTGGAGCCCGGGGACCTGGTCAACACCGGTACGCCCGAGGGCGTCGCGCTCTCCGGGCGCTTCCCGTACCTGGCCGCGGGCGACGTGATGGAGATGGAGATCGACGGACTGGGCCGGCACCGCTCGGTGTGCGCCGATGCGTGAACGTCCCGTGCCCGTAGGGCCGGGCGAAGGGGCCGGAGCCGGGGCGTTCGCGGGGGCCGCGCGGTGAGCGGGTGCTGACGGTCGACGCCCGGCCGGTGCTGACCGGCGGCTTCCGGCTCGCCGAGAGCCCGGTCTGGGACGCGCCCCGCGAGCGGCTGCTCTGGGTCGACATCGAGGCGGGCCTGGTCCACGAGGGGCGGCTGGGCACCGACCGGGTGGAGGTCGTGCGGCGGCACCGCCTGCCGGGCACGGCCGGTGCGGTCGTCTGCGCGGCCGACGGCCGCCTGCTCGTCGCCGGCCGGCACGGCCTCACCGTCCTGCTGCCGGACGGGACGCGCCGGGCCGGCGCCCGGGTGCTGCGGCACGGCACGCCGGGACGGCTGAACGACGGTGGCTGCGACCCGGCCGGGCGCTTCCTGGTGGGGAGCGCCGCGCTCGACGGCCGCCGCGGCGCGGACGTCCTGGTCAGGCTCTCCGGCGACGGGCCGCCCACCGTCATCGACGACGATCTGACCTGCTCCAACGGCCTGGCCTGGTCGCCCGACGGCCGGTTGATGTACAGCGTGGACACCGGCCCTGGCCTGGTCCGGGTACGCGCATACGATGCGGCGGACGGCGGGGTCGGCGAGCGCAGCGACTTCCTCCGCGTCGGTGACGGGCTGCCGGACGGCCTGTGCGTCGACCGCGACGGCAACGTGTGGGTGGCGGTGTGGGGTGCGGGCGAGGTGCGCTGCTACTCCCCCGGCGCGCGGCACCTCGCCACCGTCCGCGTCCCCGCCGCGTACCCGTCCAGCGCGGCCTTCGCCGGACCCGGCCTGGACACCTTGCTGATCACCGCGGGCGGGCCCGACGGCGGCCTGTTCGCCGCACGCCCGGGCGCGCACGGTGCGCCCGTCCCGCCGTGGAACGGCGTCAAGCTACGGACGGCCAGGAAGAAGCCGTTGGCCGTGGAGTGAGCAGGGAATCCACGTGGCCGCCGGCCTGCCGCAGGCCTATCGTCCGAGGGAGTTGTTCCTCGCTCACCAGGCGGCGCGGCATGGATCCCGTCGCGGGCAGATAGAAGGCATCGACGTTCCGACCACGGCGGCTCGCCGGTGATCATCACGCGCCGGGCACCGAAGCGGTCACCTACTGCCCCACCCAGCAACAAGAACACAGTCCGCGGACGCGTGATCGCAGTCAGCACCAGCGCGACCATCTGACCGCCGCGGGCACTGGCCGCCCAGCCGAGAGCGAAGTAGAGGGAGCGGCGGACGGGGCGTCGTCACGCAGGCGCGGCGAGCGGCGGGTGCTCCAGCACGCGTGGCTTGTACTCGACCAGTTGAATGCGGCCGTCGAAGGTGCGGTGGTTGATCATCTCGAGGGCGACATCCGGATAGCCGTCGTAGATGCGTTCTTCGCCCGTGGCCCCGGTGATCACCGGGAACATCACGACCCGGAAGCGGTCGACGAGTCCGGCCCGCAGCAGGGACCGGCACAGGCTGAGGCTGCCGATCGTGCTGAGGAGCCCCGAGCCACTCGCCTTCATGGCGCGGACCGCCTCGACGGCGTCGTCGCGGACGAGCGTGGAGTTGGCCCACGTCAGCGGCTCCTCGAGCGAGGAGGAGAACACCACCTTGGACGCTTGCGTGAGCTCGTCGACGGACGCCTCCTCCTCGGGCCTGAACTCGTCCTGGCCACTTGGGACCTCGCCCGCGGCGAAGCCCGACATCAGGCGGTAGGTGTTCGCTCCCATCAGGTAAGTGGCCTTGGGCTGCTCGCCGAGCCATGCGAGGTAGTCCGGGCCCTCCAGGCCCCAGAAGCCGGGCCATCCCTCTCCCGATGCGCAGCCGTCGAGGGAGGTGATGAAGTCGACGAGAAGCTCCGACATGCCGGTGTCCTTTCCTACGGTGTCACGAGCTTGGACCGGCCGGGAGCCGGAAACTCATCGCGGGCCGCCGTTCCTCCGCCTTTCCGTGCACGAGAAGGTGCTTCACCGGATGAGCAACTGACCCTCCAGGACGTGGGCACGGCCACCGCGCTCGCTGCCGCACCGACCCGCGGGTGGCGGGTGCGCGGCGCCACGCGCCCGTTCCGCCCGCCGGAGGCGTTAGCGTGAGGTCCCGGCGGGCGGAACACCGCGGGCAGCGGGGCGGGTCGGCTGCCCGCGCGGTCGTACCGCCGGCACAAGGCACCGGGCGAGAGCGGAGTGGTGGGTCGTGGAGGAGCGCGTTCTGGGACGGACCGGCCGGAAGGTCGGCGTGGTCGGGCTGGGCGCCTGGCAGTTGGGCGCGGACTGGGGAACGGTCGACGAGGGCGAGGCGCGGTCCGTGCTGTCGGCGGCCGTGGAGGCGGGCGTGACGTTCCTCGACACCGCCGACGTCTACGGTGACGGCCGCAGCGAGCGGCTGATCGGCCGGTTCCTCGCGGACAGCGGAGCGCAGGGCATCACCGTGGCCACCAAGATGGGCCGGCGCGTGCCGCAGGACCCGGCCGCGTACACGCTGGAGAACTTCCGCGCCTGGACCGACCGTTCCCGCGTCAACCTCGGCGTCGACCGTCTCGACCTGGTCCAGCTCCACTGCCCGCCCGCAGCGGTCTACGCGGACGACGCCGTCTTCGACGCCCTGGACACCCTGGTGGCCGAGGAGCGCGTCGCAGCGTACGGGGTGAGCGTGGAGACGAGGGCCGAGGCCCTGGCGGCGATCGCCCGGCCCGGGGTGGCCAGCGTCCAGGTGATCCTCAACATGCTGCGGCTCGGGCCGCTGCGGGAGGTCCTGCCGGCCGCCCGCGAGGCCGGTGTGGGCATCATCGCCCGGGTGCCGCTGGCCAGCGGCCTGCTGTCCGGGCGCTACGACGAGAACACCACGTTCGCCGCCGACGACCACAGGAACTACAACCGGCACGGCGAGGCCTTCGACGTCGGCGAGACGTTCTCCGGCGTCGACTTCGCCACCGGGCTCGAAGCCGTCCGCCGGCTGCGCCCACTGGTCCCGGACGCGGCCACGATGGCGCAGTTCGCCCTGCGGTGGATCGTCGACCAGCCCGGGGTCTCCGTGGTGATCCCCGGCGCGCGCAACCCCGAGCAGGCCCTCGGCAACGCGGCGGCGGCCTCCCTTCCGCGCCTGTCGCCCCAGGCCCTGGACGGCGTGCGCGCGGTGTACGAGGAGCTGATCGCCCCCCAGGTGGCCGATCGCTGGTGACGTGACGTCAGTGCCACGCACGCCGAGGAAGGGTGCCGCGTCTCCCAACTCGGCGACGTGGCGGCGGCGTTCGGGCGACAGGTGGCGGCGACGGTTACGATCGCCGCCGCCGCGGGGCCGGGTCGGGGCAGTTCCTGCTCTGCGCATTGACGGTGAGCGTGCGCACCGATAGTTTCTGGCCGATGGTGTGACAACGTTGTCGGTCATGATCTCTGCCGCCATCCGCGGCAGCGGAAAGGAGCCGCTTCCTATGCACTCACGCCGCCTGAAACTCGCTGTGACCGGAGCCGTCGTGACCGTCCTGGCGGCCGCTACCGTGTCCGCGGCGTCCCCCGACGCGATCGCCCGCCCGGCCGGCTCGCACCGGGCCCAGTCACCGGCGAGCACGAACGAGTTCCGCGCCACCGCGACGTACACGTCGCTGGAGAGGTACTTCGGCACGACCGACGGCTCCGGGCTGTTCCACGAGCAGTATCCGGTGGCGGCCGGCGACAACCCCTACTCGTACGAGTGGCCGCTGTCCCAGGCGCACGTCGCGGCACTGGACATCTCGGCGGTCGATCCCGGCTACCAGGAGCAACTCGCGGCGGTCGACCGCGCCCAGGAGCACTACTGGAATCCCGCCGGCGGGACCACCGGGGTGCCCGGCTACGACTCCTACGTCATCGCCCCGTACGGAGCGGGCGGCGACCTGTTCTACGACGACAACGAGTGGGTGGGCCTGGAGAAGGTTCAGGACTACCTCCAGCACCACGACCGTGCCGCGCTCGCGCGGGCGGAGCAGATCTTCACGCTGGTCAGGTCCGGGTGGGACACCGACCCGAGCCACGCCGATCCCGGTGGCGTCTTCTGGACCCAGGCTCCCTGGAGCCAGGACCGGAACACCGTGTCCAACATGCCCGCCGCCGAACTGGGACTGCGTCTCTACCAGATCACCGGCAAGCGCGCCTATCTCGACGACGCCAGGCGGTTCTACGACTGGACCAACGCCCACCTGCAGAGCCCCGACGGGCTCTACTGGGACCACGTCAACCTCGGCGGCGACATCGAGAAGACCTTCTGGTCCTACAACCAGGGCGTTCCGATCGGGGTCAACGTCCTGCTCTACCAAGCCACCCACGACCGGACCTACCTCGCCCGCGCCGAGCGGATCGCCGAAGCCGCCTACGGCTACTACGTCACCGGCGGCAGGCTCGAGAGCCAGCCGGTGTACTTCAACTCGATCTTCTTCAAGAACCTCCTGCTGCTGGAGTCCGTCGCCGGAGGCAGCACGTACCAGCGGGCGATGGCCGACTACGCCGGCTGGGTGTGGACCACGGCCCGGGACGCGAGGACCGGCCTGGTGCACTTCGGCACGAGCGGCGCCACCCAGGCGATCGAGCAGGCCGCCGCGGCGCAGATCTTCGCGGTCCTCGCCTGGCCGCGGTCGGCGTGGCGGACGCTGTACTGAGCGGGGCGCCCGGACGGGCGGCAGCAGAGCGACGACGGTGACGGGCCGGTGGCCGTGGGGCACTCGCGCGTGGCGGTGGGACGGCCCGGGAACGACCGGGCGCGGCGCGCCGGCCGACAGATCGGCCGGCGCGACGGCGCCTGGACGGTCGCGTCAGGCGGCTCTACCTTCTTGGTCGGGTTGATCGAGCCATTCGTAGGGTTGGGTCGCCCAGG
>WRCZ01000470.1 GCA_009783685.1 Actinomycetes bacterium | reverse complement strand
CGCGAGGTACGGCACCGCGCCGGCGGCGTCGGCGAAGGTGAAACCGGGCTGCAGCTGTATCCGGTAGGTCGAGCTGGGCGTCGCGGGGTGTCCGGTCATGGGGTCTTCTCTACCCCGGATCGGCGGCCGTGGCGCGCCGGAGTGCTCCGAACGCCACGCCGGCCCGCGCCGGGGTGCCGCCCGGGCCCGGTCCGCGGGCCGCCGGCCGCCGCCGCGCCCTCAGTCCGCGGGCCGCAGCAGCACCACCATGCTGCGGTCGGCCAGCAGCAGCCGGTCGCCGGCGGCCACCAGCTCCCCGGTGCCCGGCACCACGCCCTCCGGCCGCTCGGTGTCCACCACCAGCTGCCACTCCCTCCCGTGGTTGACCGGCACCAGGAACTCCTGGGCGCGCGGCGCCGAGTTGAACATCAGCAGGAAGGAGTCGTCGGTGACCCGCTCGCCGCGCGGCCCCGGCTCGGAGATCGCGTTGCCGTTGAGGAACACCACCAGCGAGCGGGCGTGCGCCGCCTGCCAGTCGCGCTGCGTCATCTCCTGGCCCTCGGCGGTGAACCACGCGATGTCCGACAGCTCGTCGTGGGTGCCGTCCACCGGCCGGCCGTGGAAGAAGCGGCGGCGCCGGAAGACCGGGTGGTCGCGGCGCAGCCACACCATGGACCGCACGAAGTCGTGCAGCCGCAGGGCCTCGTCGTCCGCGTCCGAGGTGCCCGGCTTCCCCGGCCACTGGATCCACGACAGGTCGTTGTCCTGGCAGTAGGCGTTGTTGTTGCCGCGCTGGGTGCGGCCGAACTCGTCGCCGTGGCTGAGCATCGGCACGCCCTGGGAGAGCATCAGCGTCGCGACGAAGTTCCGCATCTGGCGGCCGCGCAGCGTCTGCACCGTCCGGTCGTCGGTCGGGCCCTCCGTGCCGCAGTTCCAGGAGCGGTTGTGGCTCTCGCCGTCCCGGTTGTGCTCGCCGTTGGCCTCGTTGTGCTTCTCGTCGTACGACACCAGGTCGCGCAGCGTGAAGCCGTCGTGGCAGGTGACGAAGTTGATGGAGGCCAGCGGGCGGCGGCCGTCGTCCTGGTACAGGTCGGAGGAGCCGGTCAGCCGGGAGCCGAACTCCGCCAGGGTGGCGCTCTCGCCCCGCCACAGATCGCGCACGGTGTCGCGGAACTTGCCGTTCCACTCGGTCCACAACGGCGGGAAGTTGCCCACCTGGTAGCCGCCCTCGCCCACGTCCCAGGGCTCGGCGATCAGCTTCACCTGCGAGACCACCGGGTCCTGCTGCACCAGGTCGAAGAACGACGACAGCCGGTCCACCTCGTGGAACTGCCGGGCCAGCGTGGCCGCCAGGTCGAAGCGGAAGCCGTCCACGTGCATCTCGGTCACCCAGTAGCGCAGGCTGTCCATGATCATCTGCAGCACGTGCGGGCTGCGCATGAGCAGGCTGTTGCCGGTGCCGGTGGTGTCCGTGTAGTAGCGCTTGTCGCCGCTCAGCCGGTAGTACGAGGCGTTGTCCAGGCCGCGCAGCGACAGCGTCGGGCCCAGGTGGCTGCCCTCGGCGGTGTGGTTGTAGACCACGTCGAGGATCACCTCGATGCCCGCCCGGTGCAGCGCGCGCACCGCCGTCTTGAACTCCAGCACCTGCTGGCCCCGGTCGCCCAGCGAGGAGTAGCCGTTGTGCGGGGCGAAGAACCCGATGGTGTTGTAGCCCCAGTAGTTCGCCAGCCCCGCGTCGGACAGCCGGTGGTCCTGGATGAACTGGTGTACGGGCATCAACTCCAGCGTGGTCACCCCGAGTTCCACCAGATGGCTGATCACGGACGGGTGTGCGAGGGCCGCGTAGGTGCCGCGGATCTCCTCCGGCAGGCCCGGATGCGTCATCGTCAGGCCCTTGACGTGGGCCTCGTAGAGGATCGTCCGGTGGTACTCGATGCGCGGCGCGCGGTCGTCGGCCCAGTCGAAGTACGGGTTGACCACCACCGAGGTCATCGTGTGCGGCGCGGAGTCCAGGTCGTTGCGCGAGTCCGGCTGCCCGAAGCGGTAGCCGTAGACCGCCTCGTCCCAGTCGATACCGCCGCTCATGGCCTTGGCGTAGGGGTCCAGCAGCAGTTTCGCGGAGTTGCAGCGGTGGCCGCGCGCCGGGTCGTACGGGCCGTGCACCCGGAACCCGTACCGCTGACCCGGCATCACCCCGGGCAGGTAGGCGTGGCGGACGAAGGCGTCGGCCTCCCGCAGTTCCACCGCCGTCTCCGAACCGTCGTCGTGCAGCAGACACAGCTCGATCCGGGACGCCACCTCGGAGAAGACGGCGAAGTTGGTGCCCGCCCCGTCGAAGGTGGCGCCGAGGGGGTACGAATGACCCGGCCAGACTTGCATGTAGTGACTCTTCCAGTCCGTAACCGGACCTCGCGGGACAACTCCCGCAAGGTCCGGCAGTTCGGTTGCCGAACCGCATCCTCCCATCAGGTCCCACCCGAGGGTGACCTCGCCGCAACGGACAGCGACGTGTCCGTCGGCCCTTTCGGCCACGCCGCGCCGTCCGCCGCGCCCGCCGTGTCGCGGCTCCCTGCCTCGCCTGCCCCGGCCGGCCGCCGGCACCCGCCCGGACGCGCTGCGGCGAACTGACCGTTCCACCCCGTCATGTGACACTCCGTGCATATCTGTTTACGGAAGTAACTCGCCGATGAGCGAGGGGACTTGCCTCGATCGGCGCACGGGTCAAGTAGGGTCGATACGGCTGCGACACCCCCCGCACCGCAGTACCCTTCCTTGATCGTGGACGGGGGTGGGAGGCGGTGGAACGGTGACGTCCGGAGGTCTGATGCTCCCGGGTGGCGGCGAGCAGGGCGACCGGCACGTCGCTGACGACGTCAGCGCCGAGAATCCGAGCGGCGCGGTCACCCTCGCCGCGCCCCTGGAGATCGGAGCGGAACTGGACTGGGGTGCCGACGCCTGGGCCGAGGTGCGGACCCGCGCGCGCCGGGCCGGGCGGGCCTACGTGTGGCTCAACCTCGTCGAGCAGCGCCTGCGCGCCGTCGTCAACGCCGTGCTGCGCCCGATCTACGAGCCGGTGCACGGCGAGGAGTGGGTGGTGGCCGCCGCGGGGCCGGCCGGCGGCGAGTGGGTGCAGCGGGCCGTCGCGGTCCGCGAGGTGAGCCGCCGCAAGGGGTTCCTGCTGGACCCCGCCGACGACAACGTCCTCAGCTTCCTCACGCTGCCCCAGCTGCGCGAGCTGGTGGTCCAGCACTGGCCGTGCTTCGAGCCGTACTTCGACGACCGGCGCGAGCTGGAACTGGCCCTGGACGAGCTGGAGGTCGCCCGGCACGTCGTCTCCCGCAACCGTGCGCTGTCCAGGACCGTGCTGGACCAGGCGGAACGCGCCTCGGCCCGGCTGCTGGAACTGCTCGGCGCGGGGGCGCCGCGGGGTGCGGGGGAGCGGCTGCCGGTCGACGCGGTGGAGCAGCTGGTGGCCGACCGCTACGCCGATGTCGTCGGCGTCTACCCCGACCGGGTACGGCTGCAGCGCCAGCTGCCTGTGGAGGACCTGTTTGCCGGTGCCCGGCGGCTGGACGCGATCGGCATCGGCCTCAACCTGCTGGTGCAGAACTACTCCGGGCGGCGGCTGGTGCGGCTGGCCGAGTCCGGCTGCCGGGTACGGCTGGCGTTCCTCAACCCGGCCAGCAGCGCG
Source organism: Actinomycetes bacterium (assembly GCA_009783685.1). GTDB lineage: Bacteria > Actinomycetota > Actinomycetes > Streptomycetales > Streptomycetaceae > Actinacidiphila. The sequence goes on along the minus strand of WRCZ01000470.1, from coordinate 1,340 downwards.
GTGCGCCGCCGCGAACGCGAACTCGGCCTGGGCCGCGGCGAGCTGGGCCGCTCGGTCGAGATGAACATCATGCACATGCGGCGGGTGCGGGCCCGGCTGCGCGACCAGGGCGCGTTCGAGATCCAGGTCTTCGACGAGACCCCGCGGTTCACCGCGTACCTGGTCGACGGCGACAGCGGCGACGGCCTGGCCGTCGTGCAGACGTACCTGCGGCGGGCGCGCGGCATGGAGGTCCCGGTGATGGTGCTGCGCGGCGGCTCCCGCCGGGTGGTCGAGGGCGAACGGCCCTCGGAAGGCGGCCTGTTCGAGGTCTACCGCGAGGAGTTCGAGGGGATCTGGGCCGATTCGCGGCCGGTGTCCTGAACCCGCCCTCCCCGCCGGAGTGTCAGTGGCGCACGGGATGATGGCAGCGCACACGGGGGAATCGGCTGGAAGGACGCGCCATGGCATGGCATGAGGATCTGCTGGTCGGCTTCGACCTGGAGACCACCGGTACCGATCCGCGCCAGGCGCGGATCGTCACCGCCGCGGTCACCGAGGTCAAGAGCGGCGAGCCGGTGCGGCACCGCGCCTGGCTCGCCGATCCAGGAGTGCCGATCCCGGCGGAGACCACGGCCATACACGGCGTCAGCACGCAGCGGGCCGCGGCCGAGGGCCGGCCGGCGCCCGAGGTCGTCGCGGAGGTCGCCGACGCGGTGCGCGGGCACTGGGCGGCCGGCGTGCCGGTCGTCGTCTACAACGCGCCCTTCGACCTCACCCTTCTGGATGAGGAGTTGAAGCGGTACGCACTGCCGTCGCTGGTGCCGCCCGGCACGTCGCCCGGCCCGGTCATCGACCCGCTCGTGCTGGACCGCGCCCTCGACCGCTACCGCCGTGGCAAGCGCACCCTGGAGGCCGCCTGCCAGGTCTACGGGGTCGCCCTGGACGGCGCTCACGACGCGGGCGTCGACGCCCTCGCCGCGGTGCGCGTCGCCCGCGCCCTGGCCCTGCGCTTCCCCGAACTCGCCGAGGCCGACCTGGCCGACCTCCAGTCCCGCCAGGCCACCTGGTACGCCACCTGGGCCGAGGACTTCTCCGCCTGGCTCACCCGCAAAGGCTCCCCCGACCCCTCGGTCGACCCGAGCTGGCCCCTGCGGGGCGCGGCCCGATTGGTGGGCTAACCCTGAACTACGGGTCTGGGGTGCCACAGAGGCCCGCAACAATTCTCCCGGGTACGCCCGTGTAGGCATCGAGCCGAAGGGCCCGCCGGTGTCTAGAGGGAGAACGCGCGCAGGCCCCCGAGGTACGAGGGGGGCGAGCACGATCGACCGGCAGACACCGGGTCTAAGGGCCCGGAGGCG
>WRCZ01000469.1 GCA_009783685.1 Actinomycetes bacterium | reverse complement strand
GCTCCGAGGCCGACGCCGCCGAGCCGTTCCGTGCCGGGGTGCCGGTGCTCGCCGAGGAGAAGGTCGACTTCGTCCGGGAGCTGGCCGCGAACGTGGTGCGGTCCCCGCACGGGCAGGCCGTCTCCTACCCCGTCGTGGAGTCCATCCAGGTCGACGGCGTGTGCGACACCGTGATCGCGCCCGCGCCCGGCCTGTCCGACGAGCTGTCCGCGCACGCCCAGCAGCTCGCCCTGACCATCGCCCGCGAGCTCGACGTCGTCGGGCACCTGGCCGTCGAGCTGTTCGAGGTCCGGCGCCCGGACGGCACGTCCGCGGTGCTGGTCAACGAGCTGGCCATGCGCCCGCACAACAGCGGCCACTGGACCATGGACGGCGCGGCGACCTCCCAGTTCGCCAACCACCTGCGGGCCGTCCTCGACCTCCCGCTCGGCGACCCGCGCCCGCGGGCCCGCTGGACGGTCATGGCCAACGTGCTCGGCGGCGACTTCCCCGACATGTACCCGGCCTACCTGCACTGCATGGCCCGCGACCCCGGGCTGAAGATCCACATGTACGGCAAGGACGTGAAGCCCGGCCGCAAGGTGGGTCACGTCAACACCTACGGCGACGACCTGGCCGACGTGCGCGAGCGCGCCGCCCACGCGGCCGGCTACTTGCGAGGGACGATCGATGAGTGAAGCGCCGGAGCAGACCGGTGCGGGCCGCACCCCGCTGGTCGGCATCGCGATGGGCTCGGACTCCGACTGGCCGGTGATGGAGGCCGCGGCCCAGGCGCTCGAGGAGTTCGCCGTCCCCTACGAGGTCAACGTGCTGTCCGCGCACCGCATGGTGCACGAGATGGTGGAGTACGGCGAGCAGGCCGCCGACCGCGGGCTGAAGGCGATCATCGCGGGCGCGGGCGGCGCCGCGCACCTGCCGGGCATGCTCGCGTCCGTCACGCCGCTGCCGGTCATCGGCGTCCCGGTGCCGCTCAAGTACCTCGACGGCATGGACTCGCTGCTGTCCATCGTGCAGATGCCGGCCGGGGTGCCGGTCGCCACGGTCTCCATCGGCGGCGCCCGCAACGCCGGACTGCTCGCGGTGCGCGTCATCGCCGCCCACGACCCCGAACTGCTCGGCCGGATGCGGGAGTTCCAGGAGTCGCTGACCGAGCAGGCGACGGAGAAGGGCCGGCGGCTGCGCGCGAAGGTGTCGGGTGCGGCGGCCTTCGGGTTCGGCCAATAGGCTCTCCCGCATGGACCTCCTCGCACGCGCCCGTGACCTGCTCGCCGCCCATCCCGTCGTGGACGGGCACAACGACCTTCCGTGGGCGCTGCGCAAGCAGGTCTCGTACGACCTGGACCGGCTCGACATCGCGGCCGACCAGAGCGCCCGCACCCACACCGACATCCCGCGGCTGCGGGCCGGCGGGGTGGGCGCGCAGTTCTGGTCGGTGTACGTCTCCACCGAGCTGACCGGGGCGGACGCGGTCACCGCGACCCTCGAACAGATCGACGTGGTGCGGCGGATGACCGAGCGCCACGCCGGCGACCTGCAGCTCGCCCTGACCGCGGACGACATGGAGGCGGCCCGGGCGGGCGGCCGGATCGCCTCGCTGATGGGCGCCGAGGGCGGGCACAGCATCGACGACTCGCTGGGCGTGCTGCGCAGCCTGTACGAGCTGGGCGTGCGCTACATGACGCTCACCCACAACGACAACACCGCCTGGGCGGGCTCCGCGACCGACGAGCCGGTGCCCGGCGGCCTCACCGCCTTCGGCGAGGAGGTCGTCCGGGAGATGAACCGCCTGGGCATGCTGGTGGACCTGTCGCACGTCTCGCCGGAGACCATGCGCGCGGCCCTGCGGGTGGCCGAGGCCCCGGTGATCTTCTCGCACTCCTCGGCCCGCGCGGTCTGCGACCACGTCCGCAACGTCCCTGACGACGTGCTCGCCGCGCTGCCCGCCAACGGCGGTGTCGCGATGGCCACGTTCGTGCCGAAGTTCATCCTGCCCGCGGCGATCGAATGGACGCTGCAGGCCGACGCCAACATGCGCGACCACGGGTTCCACGCGCTGGACACCACGCCCGAGGGCATCGCCGTGCAGCGCGCGTTCGAGGAGGCGCACCCGCGGCCGATGGCGACCGCCGCGACCGTCGCCGACCACCTGGACCACATGCGCGAGGTGGCCGGCGTCGACCACATCGGCCTGGGCGGCGACTACGACGGCACCGCGTTCACGCCCGGCGACCTGCCGGACGTCGCCTCCTACCCGCAGCTGATCGCCGAACTCCTGCGGCGCGGCTGGTCCGACGACGACCTGGCGCGGCTCACCTGGCGCAACGCCGTCCGGGTGCTGCGGGACGCCGAGTCCGCGGCCCGCACCCTGCGGGACAAGCGCGGGCCGTCGGTGGCGACGCTCGCCGAGCTGGACGGTGCGACCGCGCACTAGGGTCTGCCGCCGCGCGGTGCGGACGCGCCCGCCCGCGGGCGCGTCACAGCACCTTGCGCCGGATCAGCGCCGACAGCGCCACCGCCGCCGGGACGAGCGGCAGCCACACGGTGACGATGCGGAAGCCCAGCACCGCGGAGGCCGCGGTCGCGGTCGGCGAACCGGCGGCGACCAGCGCCAGCGCCAGGGCGGCGTCGACGGACCCTATGCCGCCGGGGCTGGGGACCAGGGCCGCGAGGCAGGTGGCCGCGAGGTAGGCGATCGCCACGTGCACGGCCGGCACCGGCATGTCCAGCGCCAGGGCCACCGCCGACATCGACGCCGCCTGGAGCACCGGGAAGGCCAGCGACCCGCCCCACAGGGCCAGCGCCCGGGACGGGCGGCCGTGCAGCGACCGCATGTCGGCCAGCGCGGCGACCAGGAACGTCCGGACCGCGGCGCGCACCCGCCGCATCGAGGCCAGCACCGTGACGCCGGCCAGCAGCACGACCGCCGCGATCACCGCCACCAGCAGCAGGCCCGAGCGGCCGGGCAGCAGGCCCGCGGTGTGCAGCGCGTGCGGGAACGCCACGAGCAGCACCAGCAGCAGGGTGACCCGGCTGAACGACTCGGCGAGCGAGTACAGCGCGAGCGCCGCCGAGGTCCGCATCAGCGGCAGGCCGTGCGCGCGCAGGAACCGCAGGTTGACCGCGCTCGCGCCGATCCCCGCAGGGGCGAGCTGGCCGGCGGCGGTCGACGCGAACTGGGTGACCACCAGCAGCAGGACCGGAAGGCGCTCGTGCACGGTGCCCTGCCGGGCACAGGCGTTGGCGACCCAGCCCAGGGCGGTCGCGGCCAGCGCGGCCAGTAGCCAGCCGAGGTGCGCGGAGAGCAGGTCGCGGCAGCCGGCGGCCATCACCGACCAGTGCCCGGCCACCCAGGCGCCGACCAGCAGCGCCGGCAGCAGTCCGGCGAGCGTGCGCCAGGGCACGTTTCGGCGCCGCCGCTGCGGCGGCGGCTCAGTTGTCGTCACGGCCACCGCTGTCGGAGGTCCCCTCGTCGGCTGTGCTGAAGGCAGCAGCAGCTTCCACCCATCGGGCTAAGGTACGGCGTCCGGGTGACGACGGGTGGTGGTGGGGGCGGTGACCGCGCGGGGGCGCGCCCGGCCGGCTGCCGGGACGCGCCCCTTCTCACGAGCGGGAAGGCGCCGTGCTCAGCAGGCGCAGAGACAGAACGGGTGCCCCTCCGGGTCCGCGTAGACGCGCCAGTTGCGGGCGCCGTCGCCGTCACCCTCCAGCAGCTTCGCGCCCAGGTCGAGGACCCGCTTCTCCGCGGCCTCCATCTGCGCGCGCTCCACCGCGATGTCCAGGTGGAACTGCTGCGGGCGCTCGGGGTCCGGCCAGACCGTTGGGATCAGGTCCGGCGCGAGCTGGAACGACAGGTTGTGCCGCCCCTCGTTCTCCAGGTCCACCCAACTGCCGTCGTCCTCGGACGTGATGGTGCCGCCCAGCACCTCGGCGTAGAAGGCGGCCAGGGCCTTGGGGTCGCGGCTGTCCAGGACCACCGAGCCCAGGGTGCCGATCATGGGGAGCTCCTCTCGCGGCAGGGCGTTACCGGTGTATGGGTGTCAGCCGGTAACCGTTACTCCATCATGGCTGTACGGAGGTAACGTCGCAAGGGTGGAGCAGCCTGGAGTACGCGATCCCGCGCCCGCCCCCCTCGATCTGGTGCAGGACCTGGTCAACACGGTCGACCTGGAGGGCGGGGCGGAGGAGTGGCGCACACCCGCCGACCTGACGGCGTGGGTGCGGGCGCGCGGCATCGCCGCCGGACCGCTGGACGCGGAGGCGCTGGCGGGGGCGCTGGCACTGCGCGAGGCGCTGCGCGACGTGTGCTCGTCGCACGCCGGGGTCGACGTGCCGCCCGAGGTGCTCGGCGTGCTGAACGCGCTGCTGGCGGCGGGGCCGCTGCGGCTGGTGGCCGACGAGGAGGGCGGCGCCGCGGTGCGGCCGGCGGACGGGCTCACCGGCCTGGCGGCGCTCACCGCGGCGGTGGCCGCCGCCGTCGCCGGAGCCGTCGCGGCCGGCACCTGGCAGCGGCTGAAGGCCTGCGCGTCCGAGGAGTGCCGCTGGGCGTACTACGACCGCAGCCCGGCCGGTCGCAGCCGCTGGTGCACGATGGCGATCTGCGGCAGCCGCGCGAAGATGCGCAGCTACCGCCGGCGCAGGGCGGGAGCCTGAGCGGTACCCGGCGCCTGGCCGGCGGGCCGCCCGCACCTTGCCGGCGCCTGTGCGGAGGGGTGCCCGCACTTTGCCGGCGCCTGTGCGGAGGGGCGCCTGGGTTCCGCGGCGACTGAGCGGCGGGCCGCCCGCACCTCGCCGGCGCCTGAGCGGCGGAGCGCCTGGGTTCCTCGGCGCATGTTCGTCGGGGCGCCCGCACGCTGCCGGCGCCTGAGCGGCGGGCCACCCGCACCTCGCCGGCGCCTGAGCGGCGGGGCACCTGGGTTCCGCGGCGCATGTGCGGCGGAGCGCCGCACCTTGCGCCACCTGTGCGTTGGGCACCCGGGTCCTGCGGTGCCTTTGCGTCCGGGCGCCTGTACGTCCGGGCGCCT
>WRCZ01000468.1 GCA_009783685.1 Actinomycetes bacterium | reverse complement strand
CGCAGCGGTGGAACCGCTTGACCCCCGTTCCGCGGCGGCAGACGTTGTGGGCACCCCCGGCAGGAGCAGAACTCGGCGCTGCGGGCCGGGAGTTCGCCGACGAGGTCGCGCAGGTCCTTGACGCGCGGGTCCGGCCTCGCGGCGCGGAGACAGCTGCCCGGGACCTCGCCGGCGGCATCGCCCCCGGCGCACTTCGCTGCGAACTCCCGCTGCCGCCGGGGCAGTCGGAAGCGCCGGCGTGGGTCCCCCGCTCTGTCAGCCGGCCGTCACGCCGTCGCTCCACCGTCCGCCGAGGGCGCGGGATCCGGACGCGGGCCGGCAGCGGACATCCGGAATCCGCCGGTCCTGTCAGGACTATTGACGGCCCATTGTGTGAACGCTAACAATGCCATGCGGTTCACGATGCAGCCTGCGTGGGATCCCCACGCGGGCCCTGCCGGGCTGTTCCCGCGTCGTCCAGATCGTCATCCCGATCGGCGTCAGTGCAGGTGGGACAGCTCATCCCTACGCGAACGGAAGGTCCTATGACGACGACTCACGTGCTGGGACGGCACGTGTGCCAGCCGGCCGCCACACCCGGGCCCACACCTCGCACCAGCCGGTTGCGCGAGCGCGAACATTCACCCGGCCGTTCCCCGCTGCCGGTCCGCGACGCCACGATCTGAGGAAGGCTCACTCATGCTCCACACCTGGAGACGACTGTTCGGCCGCAGGATCCCCCGACGTGCCGTGTGGGCGGTCGGCGCGGTGGTCACGGCCTGCGTGGCAACGCTGGTGCCGCCCACGGCGGTTGCGGCGACGGAGGCGACGGCCTCCCAGCAGATCACCGTCGACGGCAACGGCACCGGACGGGTCTTCGACGGCGTCGGCGCCATCAGCGGCGGCGGCGGGACCTCGCGGCTGCTCGTCGACTACCCCGAACCCCAGCGCGACCAGATCCTCGACTACCTGTTCAAGCCGGGCTACGGCGCCGGCCTGCAGATCCTCAAGGTCGAGATCGGCTCCGACACCAACTCCAGCAACGGCGCCGAGCCCAGCCACATGCGCACCCCGACCGAGGTGAACTGCAACCGCGGTTACGAGTGGTGGCTGATGGAGCAGGCGCAGAAGCGCAACCCGGACATCGCGTTCTACGGGCTGGAGTGGGGCGCGCCCGGCTGGTTCAGCGGCGGGTTCTGGTCGGCCGACAACATCCGCTACCTGACGGCGTGGCTGGGCTGCGCCAAGCAGCACGGCCTGAACATCGACTACCTCGGCGGCTGGAACGAGAAGGGCTGGGACGCCGCCTGGTACGAGCAGCTCAAGACCACCCTCGTCCGCGAGGGCTACGGCCGGGTGAAGATCGTCGCGGCCGACAACGCCGGCTGGCAGGTGGCCACCGACATGAAGAACGACCCGGCCTTCGACCAGGCCACGGACGTCGTCGGGATCCACTACCCCTGCTCGGCCGTCCACTGCTCCTCGTCCGCGGACGCGCTGAGCCTGGACAAGCCGCTGTTCGCCAGCGAGTCGGGCTGGAACAACTACCTGACCGGGGCGACCCGGCTGGCCGCCGAGATGAACCACGAGTACGTGGACTCGCGCATCACCGCCTTCATCAACTGGCCGGCCGTGTACGCCTGGTACCCGACCGTCCAGATGCAGGGCAGCGGGCTGCTGCGCGCCAACGAGCCGTGGACCGGCCACTACGAGCTCGGCCCGACGCTGTGGACCGTGGCCCAGACCGCGCAGTTCACCCACCCCGGCTGGTCGTACATCGACTCGGCCAGCGGTTACCTCGACGGCGGCGGCACCTATGTGACGCTGCGCTCGCCGGGCCCGCGGCCGCAGTACACCACCGTGTTCGAGACGACCGGCGCGTCCGCACCGCAGTCCGTCGACCTGGCGCCGACCGGTCCGCTGCCGCACGGCACCCTGCACCGCTGGTCGACCACCCTGGAGTCCACCGACCCGGCGGACTGGTTCGTCCACGGTGCCGACGTGCACGCCGGCGCGGACGGCGGCTACGGGGTGACGCTCCAGCCCGGCACGGTCACCACCCTCACCACGGTCGCCGGCGGCAAGAGCGCGGCCGCGGCGAAGGCGCCGGCCTCGAAGCCGATGGCGCTGCCCTACCGGGAGTCCTTCGACGGCTACAGGACCGGGGCGACGCCGCGGTACGTGTCGGACATGGAGGGCGCCTTCCAGGTCGCCCCGTGCTCCCCCGCTCCGCAGGACGCCGCGACGAACCGGAAGCACGACCAGTGCCTCCAGCAGGTGATCACCACCAAGCCCAACCAGTGGGCGAGGGTGCCCGGTCCGCTCACCCTGGTCGGCGACGCCACGTGGGGTGACTACGCCGTGTCCGTGAAGGCGCGGATCCCGCAGGGTGGCACGACGTCCCTGATGGGCCGGGTGGTGAACCAGCTCAACCTGGTCGGCACCGGCCGCGTCACCGCGTGGGAGGGGTACTCCCTCAAGGTCTCGGACTCCGGCGCCTGGTCGCTGGACGTCCTGGCTCCCGACAAGACCACCCGCGTGCTGGCCTCCGGCACCCTGCCGGCGCCGGTCGACGGTGCCTGGACCGGGCTCCGGCTGTCCTTCTCCGGACCGCGGATCACCGCCGAGGTGAACGGCAGCACGCTGGCCGACGTCACCGACACCACGTACAGCCAGGGCCAGGTCGGCCTGGGTCTGGACGCCTACGCGGCCGGGCAGTTCGACGACCTCGCGGTCACCGCGCAGTAGTCGCACCCCGCCGTACCCGCACCCCGGGACCGGACCGCCGGTCCACGTCCGCCCGGGGTGCGGGTGCCCGTCGTGTTCCGCTCGGCGGTGTCGCGCCGGCTCGCCGCGGGTGCGCGGACGCAGGTGCCGGGACGCAGGTGCCGGGACGGGGAACCGTCAGGCCGGCGGAGTGACGGCGGCGAGCGCGGCCAGGAAGTCGTCGAAGGCCCGGTCGGCTCGCGCCACGTCACCCGTGGCCTCGATGTCCATGACGAGGCCGCGGACCACCGCGAGTACGAGGGTGCCCAGTTCCGGACGGCCGACGGTGCGCATGCCGTCCTCCAGCGGCCGCAGCCAGTCCGTGGTGGCCTCGCGGCGGAAGTCCGGCCACAGCTGCTGCCCGGCGTCCTCGCGGAGCCTGCCGAACATGGTGAGGTACGGGCGGCCCGCCGGGCCGGTCATCACCTGCCAGGCCCGCCGCAGCGTGCGCGGATAGGGCTCGTCCGGCCGCGGGCACAGCAGGTCGCCGAAGAGGTCGCGCTGGCGCCGCCGCGCCCGGCCCAGGATCTCCCGCAGCAGCGCGTCCCGGGTCCCGAAGTGGTAGATCAGCATGCGCGTCGAGACCCCGGACGCCGCCGCGAGCGGTTCGAGGCGGTCGGGCAGCCCGTGCGCGAGTGCGTGGTCGGCGCAGGCGTCGAGGATCCGGTCGCGGATCTCTGGCTGCTTGTGCCGTCCCATCACCTCACTTTTTCACGTAACTGGCATTACGTCTACCGTTGGTCCCAGGGGTCGGGACACCTGGACCGAGGAGGAAGAGATGCGTGTGGTCTTCGTGCACGGGGCGTGCGTGCGTGACGGATCGTGGTGGTGGCACCTGGCCGCCGCGGCCCTGCGGGAGCGCGGCATCGGCAGCGTGGCGCCGGCGCTGCCGAGTTGCGGTGAGGGCGACCGGCCGGCGGGACCGCACGGTCCCGGGCTGCCCGAGGACGTCGCCGCGGTGCGCGCCGCGCTGGCCGGGGGCGACGAGCCGATCGTGGTGGTGGCGCACAGCTACGGCGGCATCGTCGCCTCGGAGGCCGCGGCGGGCGTCGGGGCGGTGCGTCACCTGGTGTACGTGTCGAGCTATCTGCCCGAGCCCGGCGAGTCGCTGTCGACGTTCGGCGCCGAAGTGCCGCCGCCGTTCCTGGACTTCGACCCCGACGGCGGCACGTTCGGCGCCCGGCCCGAGCTGTTCGCCGAGACCTTCGCCCAGGACTGCCCGCCGGGGATCGTGCGCGAGGCGGCGGATCGTCTGGCCCGGCAGACGCTGGCCGTCACCGGGCAGCCGGTGCGCGCCGCGGCGTGGCACGACGTGCCCACGACCTACCTGGTCTGCGCCGAGGACCGGGGCACCCCGGCGGCCGCGCAACGCGCGTTCTCCCGCCGCGCGGACACGGCCGTCGAGGTGGCCTCGGGCCATCACCCGTTCCTGTCCCGGCCGCAGACCGTCGCCGAGCTCGTCGCGGGCCTGGGTTGACCGCTGCGGGGGTCCGCCCTGTCAGGAGTGCCGGTGATAGGCCTTGTTGGCGATCCGCCAGTCGCCGGCACGCACCAGCAGGAAGACGTCGGTGAACGTGTCCGCGCCGTGCGAGAGCGTCATGGTCGCGTTCGCGACGGTGCCGTGGACGTCGATCGCGTCGATGCGGCGGGAGCGGAGCGCCTCGTCCGGGGCCGGCCGGCCCTGGAAGAGGGCGCAGTACTCGTCCAGGTGCCACGAGACGAACGCGCCGTCCCGGATCCCTTCGATGTGCGCGGTGGGCAGGAACGCGTCGCGGAAGTGGCGGGGATCGCCGGTGGCGTGCCCCCGGGCGTAGGCGCGGAGCGGTGCCAGCACGGCGTCGTCCACGGCCGGTTCGGTGGCGGCGACCGCCATGTCGGCCTCGGGTGCGGCAGGGGTGCCGGCCAGCCCGGCCGCGCCGCGCAACGGGGTGTCCGACGCGGCGGCCAGCAGGGCCATGTCCTTGGCCAGCGCGCCGATCGTGAATTCGGCGGTGGCGGCGGCTGCGGCCGGGTCGCCGAGGAGGAAGTGCCGCTTGCGGGCCACGAGCCCGCCGAGCTGGCCGAGTTCGAGGATGTCCAGCGTCCGGTCGCGGGGCAGGCCCAGGGCGTCCGCCTGGCGCAGTGCGTCGCGGAGGGCGAGCACGGCGCCAGCGAGGCTGTTGTTGGCGATCAGCTTGAGCGCCGCGGCGGTGGAGGCGTCGTCGGTCTGCCGGACGGTTCCCAGCGTTTCCAGAACCGGTCGGACCCGGTCGAGGACGTCCTGGTCGGCGGCCGCGAGGATCT
>WRCZ01000467.1 GCA_009783685.1 Actinomycetes bacterium | reverse complement strand
GAGGACCATCCGCTGCGCCCCAACTCCCCCTATGCGGCGTCCAAGGCGTCGTCCGACCTGATGGCGCTCGCCTACCACCGCACGCACGGCCTGCCGGTGTGCGTGACGCGCTGCTCGAACAACTACGGGCCGTACCAGCACCCGGAGAAGGCGATCCCGCTGTTCGTGTCGAACCTGCTGGACGGCCGGCCGGTGCCGCTGTACGGCGACGGGACCAACGTCCGGGACTGGCTGCACGTGGACGACCACTGCCGGGCTCTCGCGCTGGTCGCCGCCGGGGGCGAGCCGGGCGAGGTCTACAACATCGGCGGCGGCACCGAACTGGCCAACCGCGACCTGGTGGCGCGGCTGCTCGAACTGCTCGGCGCCGGGCCGGAGATGGTCCGCGCGGTGACCGACCGCAAGGCGCACGACCTGCGGTACTCGGTGGACTGCGGCAAGATCCGCGAGCAGCTCGGGTACGCGCCGCAGGTCGGGTTCGCGTCGGGCCTGGCGGACACCGTCCGCTGGTACGCCGAGCACCGCGACTGGTGGGAGCCGCTGCGCGCGGCCGACCGGGCGGCGGCCGGAACGCTCGCGGGGGCGTCGTGCTGACCCCGGTGTCCGCGCGGATCGCGCGGTCCGCGGCGGCGGTGGAGACGGCGCACGCTCCGCTGGAGGACTTCTGGGCGTGGTGGAAGCAGAGTTGCGCGGACGACGACTCGGCCGGGCGGGTCATCCCGTTCGGGGAGTTGCGGTCGTGGAGCTTCGACCCGGGCAGCGGCGACCTGGTGCACGACACCGGGCGGTTCTTCACCATCGGCGGCATCCGGGCACACCGCCCGGGCGCGGCGGTGGAGTCCTGGTCGCAGCCGATCATCAACCAGCCCGAGGTGGGCATCCTCGGCATCCTGGCCAAGGAGTTCGACGGGGTCCTGCACTTCCTGATGCAGGCCAAGACCGAGCCGGGGAACTGCGCGGGACCCCAGCTCTCCCCGACCGTGCAGGCCACCCGCAGCAACTACACGCGGGTGCACAAGGGCAGCCCGGTGCCGTACGTCGACTACTTCCGCAACGCCGAGCGCCACCGGGTGCTCGCCGACGTCCGGCAGTCCGAGCAGGGCAGCTGGTTCTACCGCAAGCGCAACCGCAACATGGTCGTCGAGGTGACCGGGGACGTCGAGGTGCTCGACGGGTTCCGCTGGATGCCGCTCGGCCAGGTGCACCGGCTGCTCGGCGAGGTCGACCTGATCAACATGGACGCCCGAACGGTGCTGGCCTGCCTGCCGTTCCCCTTCCAGGACCTCGACGGCGGCAGCACGGACGGCTTCCGGCCGGCCGACACCGAGGTGCTGAGCTGGATCACCGAGGCCCGTACCCGGCACGAGCTGCTGACCGAGCGCGTCCCGCTGCGCGACGTGACCGGCTGGCGGCGCGAGGCGGACCGCATCACCCACGACAGCGGCGGGTTCTTCGACGTGATGGCGATCGACTTCCGTTCCCGGGGCCGCGAGGTCGCCGCGTGGACGCAGCCGATGGTCAGGCCGCGGTACATGGGCGTGTCGGCCTTCCTGGTCCGGCGGGTCGACGGCGTGCCGCAGGTGCTGGTGAGCACCCGCGTCGAGGTGGGCTGCGCGGACGTGCTGGAGCTCGGCCCGACCGCGCAGGGCACGCCGGAGAACTACGACCTGCTGCCGGCGGCCGCCCGGCCGCCGCTGCTGGACGAGTTGCTGGCGGCGCCCGCCGAGCGGGTGCTGTTCGACACGGTGATGTCGGAGGAGGGCGGGCGGTTCTACCACGCCCGCAACCGCTACCTGGTGGTCGAGGCAGGCCCGGACGGCGGGCCCGCCGACACCCCCGACCTGCGGTGGATCCCGCTGACCGAGCTGGAGGGCCTGGCCCGGCACAGCTTCTACGTCAACGTCGACGCCCGCACCCTGATGGTCTGCCTGCAGCGGGTCTTCGGCCCGGTGCCGGTCACCTGAGCCGGCGGGCCGCTCGGCCCGCCCTCCCCCGCGCGTGTCCGTCCCCGCCGCCACGGCGGGGACGGACCGCTGTCCGTGCCCGGCGCGGTCGGCCCCGCGCCCGCACACGCCCGCACCCGCCGAGCAGCAACGGAGCATCGATGCGCGTCCTCTTCGTCCCCGCCGCGGCGCCCAGTCACTACTACCCGATGGCGCCGCTGGCCTGGGCCTTCCGGCTGGCAGGACACGACGTGGTCGTGGCCGGCCAGCCGCCGGTGACCGACCCGGTGGTCCGCTCCGGCATGACGGCGGTCGCCGTCGGCGGCGGCTACGACATGCTGGCCGGGCTGACCGAGGCCACCGAGACGGTCCGCCGGGAGACCGGCCGGCTGCTCTCGGGCTCCGCGACCTGGGCCTCGCTGCCGCCCGAAGTCCAGCGCCGCTACAGCGAGATGCGCGGCGCCCCGCACGTGCGGACCGCCGAGGACATGGCCGACGACCTGGTGGCCTTCACCCGGGACTGGCGGCCCGACCTGGTGGTCAGCGATCCGCTCACCTACGCGGCCGCGCTGGCCGCCGACGTGGCCGGGATCCCGCTGGTGCACCACCTGTGGGGTCCGCAGCCGCCCTCGCTGGCGAAGTTCCCCGGCTTCGGGGCACCCCCGGAGCGCTGGCCGCAGGACCTGCTGAAGCTGTTCGCGCGGTTCGGCGCCCGGCCGAGGGCCGAGCACGGCCTGTGCACGGTCGACCCCTGCCCGCCGAGCCTGCAGCCCGCTCCGGTGCGGGCCCAGGTGCGCACCGCGTACCGGCCGTACAACGGCTCCGGGCAGGTGCCCGGCTGGCTGCTGCGGCGCGCCGAGCGGCCGCGGGTGTGCGTGTCGTGGATGACGACCAACACCGCGGCGGCCGGGCAGGGCGCCCGGCACCCGGTGGGCACGCTGGTCGGCGCGCTGGCGGCGCTGGACGCCGAGGTCGTGGCGCTGGTGCGGCCGGCCGACCGGGAGCGGATCGGGCCGGTGCCGGACGGCGTCCGGCTGGTGACCGACCTGCCGCTGCACGCGGTCCTGGCGGGCTGCGACGCGGCGGTCAACCACGGCGGCGCCGGCACCATGCTCACCGCCGCTTGCCTGGGCGTGCCCCAGGTGATCGTCCCGCAGGAGGCCGGTCTGGTCTTCAACGCCGAGTGCCTGGCGGCCACCGGCGCGGGGGTGGCGCTGCCCTCCTCCGAGACGGACGGCGAGCGGATCGCGGCGACCGTCGCCCCGCTGCTGCACGACCCGGCCCGGCGGCTGGCCGCCGGGCGGCTGGCCGAGGAGAACGCCGCCCAGCCCTCGCCCTTCGAGGTGCTGGCGACCCTTCAGGAACTGATGTGACCGGCCGCCCGAGCCGGGACCGCCCCGACCACCGCGACAGAAGGAACCGACCATGACCATGACGACGACCGAGAGCGTCATCGCCTTCAACCGGCCGCACATGACCGGCGAGGAGGCCGGGCTGATCGCGGCCGCTCTCGCCGAGCGGTCGCTGGAGGGCGACGGCCGGTACACCGGCCGGGCGACCGAACTCCTCACCAAGATGGTCGGCGCCTCCTCCGCCCTGCTGACCACGTCCTGCTCGCACGCGCTGGACATGAGCGCGCTGCTGCTGGACCTGGAGCCGGGCGACGAGGTGGTGATGCCGTCGTTCACCTTCCCCTCGACGGCCAACGCGTACGCGCTGCGCGGCGCCGTGCCGGTCTTCGTGGACGTCCGCCCCGACACGCTGAACATGGACGAGCTGCAGATCGAGGCGGCCATCACGCCCCGCACCAAGGCCATCGTGGTGGTGCACTACGGGGGCGTGGCCTGCGAGATGGACACCGTCATGGCGATCGCCGACCGGCACGGCCTGCCGGTGATCGAGGACAACTCGCACGGTCTCGGCGCCTCCTACCGCGGGCGGCCGCTCGGCTCGATCGGCGTGATGGCCACGCAGAGCTTCCACGCCACCAAGAACGCGCACTGCGGGGAGGGCGGCGCGCTGCTGTTCAACGACGCCGGCTACCTCAAGCGCGCCGAGATCATCCGCGAGAAGGGCACCAACCGCCGGCAGTTCTTCCGCGGTGAGATCGACAAGTACCAGTGGATGGACCTCGGTTCGAGCTTCCTGCCGTCGGACGTGCTGGCTGCCTGCCTGGTGGCGCAGCTGGAGAACTTCGCCGCGATCCAGGCCCGCAGGCTCCAGGTGTGGGACGTCTACCAGGAGCAACTGGCCGGCTGGGCACGGGAGAACGGCGTGGTGCAGCCCACCGTCCCGGCCGAGTGCGCGCACCCCGCGCACCTGTACTACCTGCTGCTGCCGGACCTCGAACGGCGGACCGCGCTGATGGCGCACCTCGCCGGGCGCGGCGTGAAGACCGCCTTCCACTACCTGCCGCTGCACAGCGCGCCGGCCGGCCGCAGGTACGGGCGGACCGTCGAGGGCGGCTGCCCGCTGACCGAGCGGGTCGCCGACCAGCTCCTGCGGCTGCCGGTCTACACGGACCTGAGCGATCACGACGTGGAGCGCGTGCTGGACGGGGTGACGTCCTTCCGCGTCTGACCGGCCGGACCGGGCGGACCCGGCAAGGCGCCTGCACGGCGGGGAGACCCGCCGGGCAGGCGCTTCTGCCGTCCACGGCAGGTCCCCGGGCCGTTCCCTCTCCAGGCCCGACCCCGGCGCGGCCCGAACCCGAACCCGGACCGGGACCCGGTCCCGGACGCGGACGCGGACGGCGAGCCCGGACCCACGGACCCCAGGCCCGCGGCCCCAGACCGGGCGATACAGACGGCAGACCCCGACCCGCGAACCCGGACGGCGGCCCCAGACCGGCCGATCCAGACGGCAGCCCACGACCCGCTGATCCAGACCTGCGAACCCGGACCCACGGACCCAGACCAGCAGGCCCAGACCTGCGAACCCGGACCCACGGACCCAAACCGGCAGGCCTGGGCCGGCGAACCCGGACCCAAGGCCCCAGGCTGGCAGGCCTGGCCGGCGGGCCCGGGCCGGCGGACCGGACGGCGGAGGGCCCGCCACCGGGTGTCCGGTGGCGGGCCCTCCGCCGG
>WRCZ01000466.1 GCA_009783685.1 Actinomycetes bacterium | reverse complement strand
CCGCGCAAGGACATGGACATCCTGGGCCTGGGCATGGCCGACGGCTGCGAGCTGCGGGTGCACCCCACCGGCAAGGCCGTGGTGCGGCTGTCGGTGCAGACCCAGGGGCAGGGCCACGAGACGACGTTCGCGCAGATCGTCGCCGAGGAGATCGGCATCCCGCCGCAGGACATCGAGGTGGTGCACGGCGACACCGACCAGACCCCGTTCGGCCTGGGCACCTACGGCAGCCGCTCCACGCCGGTGTCGGGCGCGGCGGCGGCCCTGGTGGCGCGCAAGGTCCGCGACAAGGCGAAGCTGATCGCCTCCGGGATGCTGGAGGTGTCCGTCGCCGACCTGGAGTGGACCAAGGGCGCCTTCCACGTCAAGGGCGACCCCTCGGCGTCGGTGACCATCCAGGACGTCGCGATGCGCGCGCACGGCGCGGGCGACCTGCCCGAGGGCGTCGAGGGCGGCCTGGAGGCGCAGATCTGCTACAACCCGGAGAACCTCACCTACCCGCACGGCGCGTACATCTGCGTGGTCGACATCGATCCGGGCACGGCGAAGGTGACGGTCCGCAAGTTCGTCGCGGTGGACGACTGCGGCACCCGCATCAACCCGATGATCATCGAGGGCCAGGTGCACGGCGGGCTCACCGACGGCGTCGGCATGGCGCTGATGGAGATGATGGCCTTCGACGAGGACGGCAACTGCCTCAGCGGCTCGCTGATGGACTACCTGATCCCCACCGCGCTCGAAGTGCCGGACTGGGAGACCGGGTTCACCGTCACCCCGTCCCCGCACCACCCGATCGGCGCCAAGGGCATCGGCGAGTCCGCGACCGTCGGCTCGCCGCCCGCGGTGGTCAACGCCGTGGTCGACGCGCTCAAGCCGTTCGGGATCCGGCACGCCGACATGCCGCTGACGCCGTCCCGGGTCTGGGAGGCCATGCAGGGACGGCCGCAGCCGCCGATCTGAGGCGGGCGCGGCCCACGGGACCGGGCGCGCGGCGCGGGACGGCGCGCGCCGGACGGAACGGCGCCGGGGAGCGCGACGAGGTCGCGGACGGCGGCGAGAAGCGAGGAGGCGGAGCGAGGTGTCCGAGGCGGTGAGCGCCCGCGCCAGGCAACTGGCGGCCGAACGGGTGCCGTTCGTGCACGCGAGGGTGGTCAGGGCGCAGGCCCCGGCGTCCGCGCACGCCGGGGACGAGGCCATCGTGCACCGCGACGGCACCATCGACGGCTTCGTCGGCGGCGTGTGCGCCGAGGGCACCGTGCGCAGCGCCGCCATGGGCGTGCTCGGCGGTGGCAAGCCGCTGCTGCTGCGGGTGCTGCCGGAGTCCGAGACCGGCTTCCCCGAGACGCCCGGCGCGCGCGTGGTCGTCAACCCGTGCCTGTCCGGCGGGGCGCTGGAGATCTTCCTGGAGCCGGTGCTGCCGCCGCCGCTGATCGAGGTGGTCGGCGGCACGCCCGTCGCCGAGTCCCTGGTGGCGTTCGCCGAACTCCTCGGCTGGGCCACCTCCCGGACGCTGCCCGCCGGGCCGCTGCGCGAGCGGACCGCCGCGGTGGTGGTGGCCGGGCACGGGCGCGACGAGGAGGATTCGGTGCGGGCCGCGCTGGCCGCGGGCGTCCCGTACATCGCACTGGTCGCCAGCCCCCGCAGGGGCGCGGCCGTCCTGGACGAGATGGGCCTGGACCCGGCGGAACGCGACCGGATCAGCACCCCGGCCGGGCTGGACATCGGCGCCCGCACCGCGCCCGAGGTGGCCCTGTCGATCATGGCGGAGCTGCTGCCGGCGCTCCGGGCGTCCGAGGCGGCGGCCGCGGCCTCCGGGACCGCCGCGGAACCGGCGTCCGCCGCGGAACCGGCGTCCGCCGCGGCACCGGCATCCGCCGCGGGGCCAGTGTCCGCTGCGGCACCGGCATCCGCCGCGGGGCCAGTGTCCGCCGCGGAACCGCGGGCGGGAACGGGCCGGCGGGCGGGAACGGGCCGGCGGGCGGGAACGTCCGCGGCGCCGGGAGCGAGCTCCGGTCCTGCGGCGGCCTTCGGTCCTGCGGCGGCGGATCCTGCGGCGGCGGGGCCGGCGGCGGCCGGGGACGGCCCGCCGCGCGTGGTGCGCGACCCGGTGTGCGGCATGGAGGTCACGGTGCTGCCCGACACCCCCCATCTGACCGCCGGGGACGCCGAGTTCTGGTTCTGCGGCGCCGGCTGCCGGGACCGCTACGCGGCCGGGCTGGTGGGCTAGTCCGTGGGCGCGCTGTTCGCGGATGCCGCCGAGGTGCGCCGGCGGCTGGAGGACGTCGGCCACCTCGTCGACGACGGCACCGCCACCGCCCTCTACCTGGCCGCCGTCCTGCAGCGCCCGCTGCTCCTGGAGGGCGAGCCCGGCGTCGGCAAGACCAGTGCCGCCAAGGCGCTCGCCGAGGCGCTGGCCACCGACCTCATCCGGCTGCAGTGCTACGAGGGCCTGTCGGCCGGCGAGGCGCTCTACGAGTGGAACTACCAGCGGCAACTGCTGGCCATCCGGCTGCACGAGGCCGGTGGCCGCACCCTCGCCGACGCGGACCTGTTCACCGAGGAGTTCCTCCAGGACCGGCCGCTGCTGCGGGCCGTCCGGCACCCCGGCCCGCAGCCGCCCGTGCTGCTGATCGACGAGATCGACCGGGCCGACGACGAGTTCGAGGCGCTGCTCTTCGAGTTCCTCGGCGAGGCGTCGATCACCGTCCCCGAACTGGGCACCTTCACCGCGGCCCGGCCCCCGCTGGTGGTGCTCACCTCCAACCGCAGCCGCGAGCTGCACGACGCGCTGCGCCGCCGCTGCCTCTACCACTGGATCGACTTCCCCGGCCCCGAACGGGCGGTGCGCATCCTGCGCCGCACGGTGCCGCAGGCGGGGGAGCCGCTGATCGGATCCGCGACCGAGTTCATCGGCCGCGTCCGGAACCTGGACCTCGACAAGCCGCCCGGCATGGCCGAGGCCATCGACTGGCTCGCCGCGCTGTCCGCCCTCGACGTCTCGCGGCTGGTGCGCGGCGACATCCTGCGCACCCTCAGCGCACTCGCCAAGAGCCCCGACGACCGGGCCACCGTCATCGGCGCCCTCGACGGGCTCGGCTACGCAGAGGCCACCGGCCGATGACCCCGGCGCCCGGCCACCCCGCCCTTCCGAGGAGGAAGCACACGCCATGAAGATCGAGAACGAGTTCGGCGTCGACGTTCCGGTCGAGCGGGCCTGGGAGGCGCTGACCGACCTGGAGAGCCTGGCCCCGTGCATGCCCGGCGCCCAGCTCACCGGGGTCGAGGACGACGTCTACAAGGGCCGGGTGAAGGTCAAGGTCGGCCCGGTCATCAGCCAGTTCGCCGGGACGGCGCGCTTCGAGGAGAAGGACGACGCGGCCCACCGCGCGGTGATCCGCGCCGCCGGCAAGGACGCCCGCGGCGGCGGCAACGCCTCGGCCCGCATCCACGCCCGCCTGCACCCCGAGGGCACCGGCACCCGCGTCCACGTGGACACCGACCTCACCATCAGCGGCCGGCTCGCCCAGTTCGGCAGCGGCATGATCAAGGAGATCTCGGAGAAGCTGCTGGCCCAGTTCGTCCAGAACCTGGAGGCCCAGCTCCACGCGTCCCCGCCACCGGCGGACGGTAAGCCCGCGCCTGGAGTGCCCGCTTCGGCGGAGGGTAAGCCGGCGCCTGGGGTGCCGGCTTCGGGGGAGGGTAAGCCCGCGCCTGGGGTGCCTGCTTCGGGGGAGGGGGGTGCGCCGGGGGCGCGGGGTGGCGCGGCAGGGAGTGCGCCGGGGGTGCCGGCTCCGGCGGATGGGGGTGCGCCGGGGGCGTCGGGTGGCGCGCCTTCTGCGGAGGCCGCGCCTTCTTCCGCGCCTGCACCTGCGGAGGGTAAGCCCGCACCTGGGGTGCCTGCTTCGGCGGAGGGGGGTGCGCCGGGGGCGCGGGGTGACGCAGCCGGGAGTGCGCCTGGGGCGTCTGATTCGGGGGGACGGGGTGCGGCCGCGGGTGAGGCATCTCCGCCAGGTCAGGCCGCGCCGGCCACCGAGGGGACGGACAGCCCCGCGCCGTCCGCGCCCAGCGAGTCCCCGGCCACTGGGGCGCCCGCGAGCGGGACCGCGCCGGCGGGAACGCCGGCAGCTGAGGCACCCGCGGGCTCGGCGGGCGAGACGCGCTCGGTCGGTTCGGCGGCGACGGAGTCGCCCGAGGGGGTCGACAAGGCCACCTCAGCCGATGAGGGCTCGCGGGCTTCGGAGGAGCCCGAGGCGCTCGACCTGATGAGCCTGGCCGGGTCGTCCGTCTACAAGCGGCTGATCCCCGTGGTCGTCGTCGCCCTGATCGTGATCGGTGTGGTGGTGTGGCTGATCGTCCGCTGACCCCGCTTCCCCGGGTCCCGCGCGGTGGCGCGGCCGGCGCGGGAGCGCTGCTGCCCGCCGTGGACCGGGGTGCGTTCGCGGTGGCGCTGGCGGAACGGCTGCGGACGCGCGGGGTGCGGGTCGGAGGAACCGCGATGGCGGACTTCGTCCGGGCGCTGGCCGTGTCACCGCCGTCGTCACGGGACGCGCTGTACTGGACGGCACGGGTGTGCCTGGTGGCGCGGCACGAGGAACTGGCCGCGTTCGACGCGGTCTTCGACTCCGTGTTCGGCGACGCCGTACTGCCCGTGGACCCCAACGCCCGCCGCACCGGCCGTGGCGCCGCCCCGCCCGCGGGCGGCGGCGCCCACAGCCGGGCACCGGCCGGCGCGGTGCCGTACGGCCCGGAGGAGGAGGGCGGCGGCCTGCCCTGGGTGACGCTGCCGCCCGCCACCGCGGCGGGCCGGCCGTCCGGCGACGAACTCCTCACGGTGTCCGAGCGGCTCCCCAGCAGCCTGGCCGCCGCCGCGGACACGCCGTTCGGCGAGCTGAGCCCCCGCGAGACGGCGCTGCTCGGGCAGTGGCTGGAACGCGCGCTGCCGGTCTGGCCGGTGCGGCGCTCCCGCCGCTTCACGCCGCGCGCGGACGGCCCGCGCATCCAGCTGCGGGCGACGCTCGCCCGGGCGCGACGTACCGGCTGG
>WRCZ01000465.1 GCA_009783685.1 Actinomycetes bacterium | reverse complement strand
CGGCCGCGAGCCAGCCGCGGACCTGGCCGGCCGGCAGTGCGGCCCCCTTGGCCTCGAAGCAGCGCAGCGCCTCGACCGCCGCGGCGGCGGCCCGCGCCGGATCGCCGGCCGCCCTGAGCACCACCGCCAGGTCGAACAAGGTCTCACCGGTCAGGCACAGGTCGTCGGAGGACGTGCACAGCGCGCGTGCCTCAACGGCCGCGGCGACGGCCTCCTCGTGCCGGCCGCGGGCCGACGCGATCCTGCCGCGCAGGGCCGCGGCGCCCAGCCGGGCCCGCAGCCCGGGGTGCCCGGCATCCGCGTCCTGCTCCTCGATCCGGTCGAGCGCGGTGCGGGCGGCGTCCACCCTCCCCTGCGCGAACAGCGCCCTGGCGATGGCGACTTCGGTGCCGCGGGTGTCCACCGCGTGCGGCGTGGTGCGCAGCACGCCGAGGCTCTGCCGGTACCGCGCCTCGGCGGCCTCGTGCGCTCCGGCCAGCGACTCGACGAAGCCGGCGGCGTCCAGGACCACGGCGTCGGCCAGGTCGAGCCGGTCCTGGTGGGAGTAGGCGAGCGCGCCGTCGAGGGTGTGCCGTGCGCCGTCGATGTCGCCGCTGAGCGCCTGGAGATGGGCCCGGGTCACCAGGACGGGCAGCAGGAGGGAGCGGCCGGCGGCGAACCGGGCGGCCAGGGCGTCGCACAGTTCCAGCCCCGCGGCCACCGGTGTCGGTGCCCACTGGGCCAGTTCGCACAGGGCCGCGAGCAGCCGGTCGTCCTCGTAGGCGTCGGCCGTCCGCCGCGCCCGCTTCAGCGCGCGGGCGAACGACGCCTCCGCCGACGCGTACTTCTCGGCGGCGAGTTCGAGGTGGGCGCGGAGCTGTTCCAGCCGGCACCAGCCGAGATCGTCGTCCGGGTCGGCACCCAACTGCTCGGCGAGGCGGGCCGATCGGGCGGTCACCTCCGCCGGTTCGTCGAGGCCCAGCCGCAGACCGACGAGGGATCGCTGGATCGCGCAGACCGTCGCGTTGCGGATGTCGCCGGGGAGCGCGGCCTCGGCGGCGGCGAGCGCGGCGTGGCAGCGTTCGGGATCCTGCAGCCACAGCCCGGCGTCGCACAGGTGAAGGGCGAGCGTGGTGTGGCGCCGGTCCCCGGCCGGTAGCAACTCGCGCCCGCGTTCCAGCAGTTGCACGGCGGCGGGCAGGTCCTTGCGGGACAGGGCGTTCATGCCCTCGGCGACGAGGGTGTCGGCAGCGACGCCGGCGAGCGCGGGCAACCGCGCGTCCCCGGGCCGCAGTTCGCGGCGCAGCCGGAACGCGGCCTCGACGTGGTACGCGACGGCGACCGGGTCCTGTCCCGGCTGCGCGGCGAGGTGCCCGGCGAGGAAGTCGTGCCAGTGCTCGCGGCGCGCCTTGGCCGTGCACTCGTAGGCGGTCTCGCGCAGCAGGGCCTGCGTGAAGCGGTGGGTGCCCCCGGGCCCGCGTTCCAGGAGGCGCCGGCGGGACAGCCGGGCGACGCCCCGGTCCGTCGCGGCGGTGTCGACGCCGTCGGCGCTCGCCATCGACCGCAGCAGGTCGGGGGTGAACTCGCGTCCGATGACGGCTGCCAGCTCCAGGAGGGTCCGCTCGGTGCGCGGCAGCTGGTCGAGCCGTGCGCCCAGCAGGGCCTGGATGGTGGGCGGGATCTGCGGGTCGGGAGCGCTGCCGGCCAGGACGTCCATCAGCTGCTCGGCGAACAGCGGGTTGCCGTCGCACAGTTCGACGACCGTGCCGTTGACCTCCTGGTAGTCCTGCGGGTGGACGTCGCCGCGCTCGGCGAGCCGCCCGACGAGCGCGGTGGTCTGCTCGGTGCTCATCGGCCCGAGTTCCAGGGTCGTCGCGCAGGGCTTCCCGCCGCCCCAGGCACCGCGGACGCCCACCAGCTCGGGGCGGGCGACGCACAGCAGCAGCACCGGCACGTCCTGCAGCCAGGTGGCGACGTCGTCGATGAGGTCGAGCAGGGTCTCCTCGGACCAGTGCAGGTCCTCCCAGACCATGACCACGGTCCGGGACCGGCCGAGGACTTCGAGCAGGTGGCGGACCGCCCAGGCGATGTCCTCCGCACCGGCGCGGGCCGCGTCCGCCTCGGCGTCGAGGACGGTGCCGAGGGTGCGGGCCACCAGGCCGTGCGCCGGGGAGGGTGACGCGTCGTCGCCACCGGGCCGCAGCAGCAGGGGCAGCGCCTGCCGGCCGCCGGGCAGCGACCCGAGCATCTCGGCGAGCGGCCGGTAGGTGATGCCGCGGCCGTAGGCGGAGCAGCGGCCGGTGAGCACCGTCACCTCGCCGTCGGGGAGTTGGGCGAGGAACTCCTGCACCAGGCGGGACTTGCCGATGCCCGGCGCGCCGATGACCGTGGCCAGGCACGCCTGCCGCCGCGTTCTGGTGCGGCGCAGGCTGCGTTCGAGTTCCTCGAGTTCGTCGGTGCGGCCGATGAACGGCACCGGCTCCGGGGTGTCGGCGGCGCTGGCGAGGGCGGTGACCCGCCACGCAGGTACGGGCCGCGCCTTGCCCTTCAACTCCATGGGCTCGACGGCCTGAAGCCCGACGTGCCGGCGCACCACGGCCGCGGTGTCCGCGCAGATCAGCACCTCGCCGGGTGCCGCGGCGGTCTGCAGCCGGGCCGCGGTGTTCACCGAGTCGCCGATGACGCGGAAGTAGCCGCCCTCGCCGGTGATCACCATGACGTCGCCGGTGCAGATGCCGGCCCGCGCCTCCAACTCCACCTGGTACTGGGCACCCAGCTCGGCGGTGAGGTCGGCGAGCGCCGCCAGCGCGCCGGTCGCGGCGCGCACCGCGCGCAGCGCGTCGTCCTCGTGCGCGACGGTGACGCCGAAGCCGGCCAGGATCGCGTCGCCGATGAACTTCTCGACGGCGCCGCCGTGTTCGGCGATGCGGGCGCCGCAGCTGGCGAAGTACCGGTCCATGACCTGCCGCAGCGGTTCGGGGTCGAGGCGCTCGGCGAGCGTGGTGGAGCCGACGATGTCCAGGAAGAGCATGGACACCCGCTTGCGCGTCTCGCCCTCGGTGCCGCCGGTGGCCAGCGGCGCGCCGCAGCCGGCGCAGAACCGGTCGGACTCGCCGGCCTGCCGCCCGCACGCCGAGCAGGTCACTGGGTGCCCTCCAGGGTCTGCTCGGCCGGTGCCGGGGCGGGGGCGGCGGCCGGTTCCCCGGTGTCGGGCAGGGCGACGCGGGCGTAGACGCCGGCGAGCACCACGACGAGGCCGGACACCGTGAAGATGGTGTCGATCGGCCCGAACCTCAGGCCGGCCACCGATCCGTCGAGGTGGCGCAGCCCGCTGCCGGCCAGCCAGCCGGAGAGCACCGCGGCCAGCATCGCGGCCAGTTGGGTGACGGGATAGAACACCGCGACGACCCGGCCGCGCAGTTCGCGCGGTGTGGCGGCCAGCAGCAGCGGTGACATGGCGGTGTTGAGCATCGTCAGCGGCAGGGCGAAGACGAACAGCAGGGCCAGCGCGGCCGGGAACTGCGACTGGCGCGAGTACAGGACCAGCAGGGCGCCGGCGGCCAGCAGCCCGATCCAGGTGGTCCTGCGGGCGCCGATCCACTCCACGACCCGCCCTGCGGCCAGCGCCCCGACGATGCCGCCGATGCCCATCGCCATCCCCAGGTAGCCGTAGAGGTGGGCGGAGGCGTGCAGGTTCCTGGTGGCGAAGAAGATGTTCAGCGTGTTCAGGGCGCCGATGCCGAGCTGCCCGATCACGGCGAAGGTGAGCAGGGCGACCAGGAACCGGTTGCCGCGGAAGAACCTCAGCCCCTCGGTGAAGTCGTGCAGGAATCCGCGGCGTTCGGGCGCCGGGCGCTCCGGTTCCGTACTCGGCGCGGGGCGGGCGTCGACCGAGCTGATGGCGATGTACGACACCAGGTAGGAGAAGGCGTTGAACAGCAGCGCCCACTGCAGGCCGACGGCGAACAGCAGCGGCGCGGCGAGCGGCGGCCCGATGATCCAGGCGGTCTGCCCGGTCGCCTGGGCGATACCGGCCGCGCGGGCCCGGTCCGCCTCGCCCGTCACCAGTTCGGCGATGACCGAGAACCGGGACGGGTTGAAGAACTGGGTGGCCGCGTTGAGGACGAACACCGTCACGTAGACCATCGCCAGCCACGCCCAGATCCCCAGGTCGTGGGCCGGCAGGAAGGAGACGGCGGCCAGCGCGGCGACCAGGCCGCCGCGCAGCACCTCGGTGCGGAGCATGGTGGCGCGCTTGTCCCAGCGGTCGACGAACACGCCGGCGACCGGGCCGACGAACAGCACGGCCGCGCCGGTGGCCAGCAGCACGCCGCTGACCGCCTCGGGCGCCCAGGACCGGCCCTTGGCCAGGACGGTGGCGACCCACAGGACCAGGGTGGTGGAGAAGACGGCGTCGCCGACGGAGGAGACGGCCTGGCCGAACCACAGCCGGGTGTAGGCCGGGTTGATGAGGACCAGCCGGCGCCTCACGGGACACGCACCCGGGACACGACCAGCGCCATCAGGGCGGTCACCAGGGTGGTGTGGTAGCCCTTCTCGAACCGCACGGCCGCCGGGTCCGACGCCGCGGCGGCGGTGCGCGGCGAGCGCCCGGGGATCCCGCCGTCCGGCCCCTGGGCCCGGGCCAGGCAGGCGACGGCCTCGGCGCCCCAGGGGGCCGCGAGCGGTTCCGCGCCCAAGCACGCCTCGGTCAGCACCAGTTCGGCTGCCAGGTCCCACCACTGACGCTCGACGCAGTGGGCGAGCAGCCGGCGGACCAGCGGCAGGGCCGACTCCCCCGTGCCTGGGGGCAGTTGGGGGGCGGCGGCACCGAAGTCGCTGAGGTAGAAGCAGGAGTGGGTGAGCGCGTACGCCTCGGGAATGCTCACCGGGGCCTCGCCGGGCGCGGGCCGCCGCTCCGCGACGGCCGCGGGCAGGGTGGCGAGGACGCCCGCGGCGGCGAGTTCCTCGTAGGGTTCGAGGGTGTGCGGCACGCCGGCCTTGTCCGCGTAGTACCGCAACTCCAGGCGCTGGTACGGGGTTCCGCCCGCCGCTGCCGGCT